>NZ_CAJPHP010000012.1:0-261270 GCF_905339975.1 Burkholderia sp. BCC1999
ATTTTTTTGCCCGCGCGGGGCGCACGCCTCAAGCGTCCTGCGCCTCGCCTTCCAGCCCGGCCAGCAGCTTGCCGAGCAATTGCGACAACTGCGCCTGTTCCGCCTCCGACAGCGCGGCCAGCAGCGCGCGCTGGTTGTCGATATGCGCGACGACCGCATCATCGATCAGCGCGCGACCGGTGTCCGTCAGCGCAACGAGCGTGCCGCGCCCGTCGGCCGGGTTCGGCCGGCGCTCGACCCAGCCGGCTTTCTGCAGCCGGTCGATGCGCGCGGTCATTCCGCCAGACGACATCATCAACGCGTCGTACAGCGCGGTCGGCGTCAGCGCGAACGGCGCCCCGCCGCGCCGCAGCGTCGCGAGCACGTCGAATTCGCCCGGCTGCATCCCGTAGCGCGCAAACAGCGGATTGAGGCGGTCGCGCGCGATCACGAGCGCGGCTTCCTGCAGCCGCCCCATCACGACCATCGACGACGCGTCCAGATCCGGACGCTCGGCGCGCCATTGCGCGAGCGCATGCGCGGCTCGATCCATTAACCCTCCTCGGCTCACCAGTTATCTTGACGTCGAGATAAATCAGCATTTATCTTGATGTCGAGATACTTTACCTGAAAAACGCGCGGCGCCTCGCGGGCAGCCGCGCACCGATATCGAGGGCCTTGCGATGAATCGCTTTACTTCCCCCGGATGGCGGCTAGCCGCCATCGTGCTCGTCGGGCTGAACCTGCGGCCGGCGCTGGCCGCGGTCGGCCCGCTGCTCGACATGATCCAGCGCGCGACCGGCCTCGGCGACGGCGCGGCCAGCCTGCTGACGACGATCCCGATCCTGCTGATGGGGCTCGGCGCACTGAGCGCGCGGCGCCTGCAGCGCGTGACCGGCATCGCGGGCGGCGTGTGGCTCGGCGTCGCGCTGATCGGGCTGGCCTGCGTGTCGCGCATCGGCGCGCAGCACGCGTGGCTGCTGCTCGCGAGCGCCTGCTGTGCGGGCATCGGGATCGCGATGGTGCAGGCGCAGCTGCCCGGTTTCGTGAAGGCGCATTTCGCGACACGCATCGGCGGCGCGATGGGCGTCTATTCGACGTCGATCATGGGGGGCGCGGTGCTGGCGAGTGTCGTCGCGCCGTTGGCGGCAGCGCGCTGGGGCTGGCTTGCCGCACTCGCGGGCTGGGCGTTGCCGGCGGCGCTCGCCGCACTGGCCTGGCCGCTGGCGAGCCGCGGCGGCAATGCGCTCGCCGCCGGGCCGGCGTCGGCAACGCATGCGCAGCCGTCGCGTTCGCCGCGCGCGTGGCGGCTCGCGCTGTTCTTCGGGGTCGCGACCGGCGCGTACACGCTCGTGCTCGCGTGGCTGCCGCCGTACTACATGCGGCTCGGCTGGTCGCCGACGGCAGCCGGCAGCCTGCTCGGTGGCGTGACGCTCGCGGAAGTCGTCGCGGGGCTGACGATCTCGGCGGCGATCGACCGCCTGCCCGATCGCCGGCCCGCGCTGCATGCGGCGATCGCGTCGCTGTTCGTCGGCTTGCTGGTGATGCTGGCCGCACCCGAACCGCTCGCGCTGCCGGCCGCGCTGCTGATGGGCGCGGGGATCGGCGCGCTGTTTCCGCTGTCGCTGATCGTCACGGTCGACCATGCGGCGACGCCGGCCGATGCCGCGTCGCTGACGGGGTTCGTGCAGGGTGTCGGTTATTTGATCGCCGCGTTGTTTCCGTTCGCGGCCGGCATCGTGCGCCAGCATCTCGCGGATTTGACGCCCGCGTGGATCGCGATGGCGTGCCTGTGTGTCGTGTTGTTCGCGCTGGCGGCCGGGTTTGCACCGCGGCTGGCGCGGCAGGTTGCACGTGCCTAGGCAATCGGCCTTGCGTCAGCTGCCCGCGCTCGCGTACAGCGTCGAATCCGCGAACCCTTCGGCGTCGAGCACGCGCCCGATCAGGATCAGCGCGGTGCGCTCGATCTGCGTACCCTGCACTTTGGAGACGATGTCCGCCAGCGTGCCGGTCACGCGTTCCTCGTCGGGCCAGCTCGCGCGATAGATCACGGCGACCGGGCAAGCGGCGCCGTAATGCGGCAGCACTTCGTCGACGATACGCGCGAGATGGCGCACGCCGAGATGGATCGCGAGCGTCGCGCGGTGCGCGGCGAGCGCGCCGAGCGCTTCGCCTTCCGGCATCGTCGTCTTGCCCGCGAAGCGCGTGAGGATCACCGTCTGCGCGACACCGGGCAGCGTCAGCTCGACGCCGAGCGTCGCCGCGCAGGCGGCCGTGGCCGTCACGCCCGGCACGATTTCGTACGGAATCCCGAGCGCCTTCAGCCGGCGGATTTGCTCGCCGATCGCACCGTACAGCGACGGGTCGCCCGAATGCACGCGTGCGACGTCCTGCCCTTTCGCATGCGCGGCCGCGAGCAGCGCGACGATCGCGTCGAGGTCGAGTTCGGCCGTATTGACGACTTGCTCCGCGCGATGACCGTCGAGCACGGCCGCCGGCACGAGCGAGCCCGCATACAGGATCACCGGGCAGGTGCGCACGAGGCGCTGGCCCTTCACCGTGATCAGCTCCGGGTCGCCGGGGCCCGCACCGATGAAATACACCGTCATCGAAAATTCTCCGTCAATTCATTGGATGATCCGCCGTGCCGCGTCATGCGCGCGCGGCCGGATCGAGTGCGTCGAGTAGCGCCGCGACCGAGTCGAACGCGCGATCGGCATCGGGCAGCGGCGGCCGGCGCAGCATCACGACCGGCAGCCTGCGCTCGCGCGCGACATCGAGCTTGGCCTCGGTGGCCGCACCGCCGCTGTTCTTGCTGACGACGACGTCGATGCCCGTCAGCGCGAACAGCGCACGTTCGCCGTCGAGCGTGAACGGCCCGCGCGTGGCGACGATCTGCGCATGCGCGTTGCCGGGATGCGCGTCGAGACAGCGCACGAGCCAGAACTGGTGTGGCGGGATCGTGTCGAGATGCGCGAGCGGTTCGCGGCCGAGCGTGAACAGCGGCCGCCTGAACGGTGCGAGCGCGGCTTCGATGCCGGCCCAGTCGTCGACCATTCGCCAGTCGTCGCCCGGTTGCGGCGTCCAGGGCGCGCGGCGCAGCGCCCACAGCGGCACCCCCGTGTCGCGCGTCGCGGCAGCGGCGTTCGCGCTGATTTGTGCGGCATACGGATGCGTTGCGTCGATCACGAGGCCGATGCCGGCGTCGCGCAGATATGCGGCCAGCCCGGCGGCCCCGCCGAAGCCGCCGACGCGCACGTCGCAGCGCAGGTCGTCGGGCACCTTGCCGAGGCCGGCCAGGCTATAGACGTGATGCGGGCCGAGCGCGCGTGCGATCTTCAGCGCGTCGCCGGTGCCGCCGAGCAGCAGGATGCGTACGCTCATCGCGCTTGCCCGACGAAGCGGCCCTGGCGGTCGATCGCGAACATCTCGACGGCGACCGACGGCGGCACGATATCGCGTGCGACGCGCAGCGCATGCGCGCAGACGAGATCACCGAGAGGCACGCCGTCGGCCTGCGCAAGCTTCAACGCTTCCTGGCTCGTGTTCGCGGCGCGCATCGCGGCCTGTAGCGCCTCGCTCGCGCCGGCTTCGGCCGCCCATTGCGCGAGCATCGGCAGGTCGATGCTCGAATGACGACTGTGCAGGTCGAGGTGACCGGCCGCGAGCTTGCTGAGCTTGCCGAACCCGCCGCACATCGACAGGCGCGCGACCGGGGCGCGCCGCAGGTGCTTGAGCACCGCGCCCGCGAAATCGCCCATCTCGATCAGCGCCATGTCGGGCAGGTGGTAATGCGCGCGCATCGCGTCCTCGCTCGCGTTGCCCGTGCACGCGGCGATATGCGCGATGCCGTTCGCGCGTGCGACATCGATCCCCTGGTGGATCGACGCGATATAGGCCGAACACGAGAACGGCCGCACGATGCCGGTCGTGCCGAGGATCGACAGCCCGCCGACGATGCCCAGGCGTGGGTTCATCGTCTTCAGCGCGAGCGCCTCGCCGCCTTCGACGCCGATCGTCACGTCGAAGCCGCCCGCGTAGCCCTGCTCGGCTGCGAGCGCTTCAAGGTGGGTCGTCATCATCTGGCGCGGCACCGGGTTGATCGCCGGTTCGCCGACCGGCAGCGTCAGCCCCGCGCGCGTGACCGTGCCGACGCCGGGCCCCGCGTGAAAACGCACGCCGGGCGCCGCCGCGAGCGCGACGCGCGCGAAGATCAGCGCACCGTGCGTGACGTCCGGATCGTCGCCGGCATCCTTGATCGTGCCGGCTTCGGCGCCGTCGGCCGTGACCCGGCAGAACGCGAGCCGCATCATCACGCGCTGCCCTTTCGGCAGCACGATCTCGACCGCATCGTGCGCCTGGCCCGCGAGCAGCAGCCGTGCGGCCGCGAGCGACGTCGCGGTCGCGCAGCTGCCGGTCGTATAGCCGAAACGCAGCGGCGCGGGTTGTTCGGGGGTTTCGTCGCGCATCACGCGTCCGTTGCGTTCGACGGGTTCGACGCACCGGCCGTGTCGATCGCATCGGCCACCTCGGCCGTGTCGGGCTTGCGCACGTCATACAGCGTGACCGGCAGCGGCTGGCGCCACGTGTCGAAGCGGCCGAGCGGTTCCGCATGCGCGAGCGACACGCGCGTGAGCGTGCCGCCGTGCGCGTCGCGCCACGCGGCGAGCGCCATCTCGCCTTGCAGCGTGACCGCGTTCGCGACCAGCCGGCCGCCGGGTTTCAGCGATGCCCAGCACGCGTCGAGCACGCCGGGCGCCGTCGCACCGCCGCCGATGAAGATCGCGTCGGGCGTCGCGAGCCCTGCAAGCGCGTCGGGCGCGCGGCCCGCGACGAGCTGCAGGCCCGGGACGCCGAGCGCGTCGCGGTTGTGTTCGATGAAGCGCTGCCGTTCCGCATGCGCTTCGATCGCGATCGCCTGGCAGGACGGATGCGCACGCATCCATTCGATGCCGATCGAACCGCTGCCCGCGCCGACGTCCCACAGCAGTTCGCCGGGCGCGGGCGCGAGGCGCCCGAGCGTCATCGCGCGCAGGTCGCGCTTGGTGAGCTGGCCGTCGTGGCGGTAGGCATCGTCGGGCAGGCCGGGCGTGAGCGCGCGACGTGGCGCGTCGGGGCCGGCCTGGCAGTCGAGCGCGACAAGATTGAGCGCGGCCGTTTCCGCAACGCTCCAGTCCTGCGCGAGGCCGTCGAGACGCCGCTCGAGCGGACCGCCCAGATGTTCGAACACGCTGATGCGCGTCGGCCCGAAGCCGCGCGCGGCGAGTTCGGCCGCGACGGCGGCCGGCGTGCGGCCGTCGGCGCTCAGCACGAACAGGCGCCGGCCCGGCAGCAGATGCCGCGCAAGCGTCGCGAGCGGACGGCCGACCAGCGAGACCGCGCCGACGTCCTGCAATGCCCAGCCGAGGCGCGCGGCCGCGAGCGACAGCGACGACGGTGCGGGCAGCACACGCCAGTCATCGGAGGAAAGCTGGCGCGCGAGCGTCGCGCCGACGCCGAACAGCATCGGGTCGCCGCTCGCGAGCACGCAAACGGGCGAGCCGCGCCGCGCGAGCACGCCCGCGAGATCGAACGGCGACGGCCACGCTTCGCGTTCGGCACGCAGCCGTGCGGGCAGCATGTCGAGATGCCGTTTCGCACCGACGACGAGCGTCGCGTCGAGCAGCGCGCGACGTGCGCTGCGCCCAAGCCCCGCGTAACCGTCGTCGCCGATGCCCACTACCGTCAGCCACGCCGTCATGCACCCTTCCCCATCGTTCGATTCCCTGCAATTTATTGCGATGCGCGGCCGTCGTGCTGCCGCGCGTTGATTCGTTGACGCCCGTCGCCACCGCCTGCCCGGACACGCGATGCGGCAGCGATGTCAGCCGTGCGGCGCGCCGCCGAGGTAGTTCAGCAAGGTCAGATACATGCCGGCGATCGATGCGACCAGCAGCCAGCCGAGCAGCAGCCACACGAACGGCCGCACACCGCCTCGCCTGAACAGCCAGGTTCCGCCGGCCACGATCGGCACGACGAGGCCGACGAGCCCGACATTCTTCGGCCACTGCGCGGACGGCGCAAACGGAATCAGCGTGAATGCGAGCAGCATCCATGCGGGGATGCCCAGCAAGGCCAGCGCAATCCCCATGCCGAACAGCTCCGTCCTGCCGAGTTTCATCATTGCGGATCCCGGCGGCTCGCCGGTCGGATGTCGAGCCGCCAATCGTACCATCCGCGCGCGCTCGCGCAGTCCGCCGCAGCCGTGCTGCGACGCGGCTGCAGGGCAAACCCGCCGATGCCGGAGCGTCGTGAAAATCGGGTATCCTACGGCCGTTCGTTCGCCGGTGCCCTTCGGGGCCGAAGAGGGAACACAGGGCGCGCCACGCGCCGCTGTGGCTGCCCCCGCAACTGTAGACAGCGAGCCGATCTCCCCTTCATGCCACTGGTTTCACCGGGAAGGCCGGGAGCCGGCGCCGACCTGTCAGCCAGGAGACCTGCCGGCCAGAAAGTGCGTGCGTGCCAGTCGGCGTCGGGCGGGGTGTACCGATGCGTTGGCCGCGGCGCGACACTGTCCCGGTATCCCGTTGAGTTCCGCCCCCGATTCGATTCCTGCATCGCCCGTCGTGCGCCCGTCGGCTTGCCCGGGGCTCGTGCGCGTGGTCGCGGCCGCCGATGGCGGCCTGTGCCGGATCAAGCTGCCGGGCGGCCGGCTCGATGCACGCCAGGCGCGCGCGATTGCCGCCGCCGCACGTGCGTACGGCTCCGGCGCGATCGACGCGACCAATCGCGCGAATCTCCAGCTGCGCGGCATTCGCGACGGTGCCGCCGACGCGCTGACGCGTGCGTTGCTCGATGCGGGGCTCGGCCCGCGCGCCGAGGCGGCGGCAGGTTCGGCCAACGATACGGCCGCGCTCGCCGCGAGCGACGACGTCCGCAACATCATGCTCAGCCCGCTCGCCGGGCACGATCCCGCCGCGCTCATCGATAGCCACGCACTCGCCATTCCGCTGCTCGACATGCTGGCCAGCGAGCCGCGCCGTGGCGAGCTGTCGCCCAAATTCTCGATCCAGCTCGACGGCGGCGAATCGGTGGTGGAGCTCGACCATCCGCACGACATCTGGCTGGCCGCATGGCGCCGCGCCGACGGCGCGGTACGCATCGCGGCCGGGCTGGCCGGCTGCCCGCCGGTCGTAGATGGCGACCGGCCTGCGTCGGTCGATGTGTCGCCCGATCAGGCGGTCGCGCTGGTCCGCGCACTGCTGCTCGCGTTCCTCGATCTCGCGCCAGCCGATGTCACGCGGATGCGCGCATTGCTGGCAGCGTGCGGCGAACGCGCGTTACTCGAACGCGCGCGGCACTACCTGCCCTTCCCGCTCACGGCCGATCTCGCGCTCGCCGGCTGGCGGCGCACGCGCACCGATCGGGCGCTGCGTTTCGGCATGCGCCCGTCGCTCGATGCGGCGCGCGGCAGCGTCGGTGCGCAATGCGTGCTCGGGCGGCTCGACGCGACGCAGCTGGAACGGCTCGCCGCGCTGGCCGAAGCCGATGGCGACGGCACGCTGTCGATGACGCCGTGGCAAGGCGTGTTTCTGCACGGTGTGCCGAACGAACGCGCCCCGGCCACGCTCGACGCACTCGCGTCGCTCGGCCTCGTGTGCCGGCCGTCGGACCCGCTTGCGACACTCGTCGCCTGTACCGGCAGCGCGGGCTGTGCGAAAGCACGCGCCGACACGAAACACGACGCGCTCGCACTCGCCGCGCGCATCGGCCATCCGGTCGACGTGCACCTGACCGGTTGCGAACGCCATTGCGCGATGCCGCATCCCGCGACGCATACGCTCGTCGCGGTGGCGCCCGCGCATTACGACCTTTACCGGCGCGACGCGGCCGAGGGCCTCGGCGCCCCGCTTGCGCGCCATCTGACGATTGACCAGGCCGCGGCCCGTTTGACGGGCGCGCGGCACAGCCAGGACACCACCGATGCTTGACTACATTCGCGACGGGCAGGAAATCTATCGCCAGTCGTTCGCGACGATCCGCGCCGAGGCCGACCTGTCACAGGTTCCGCCCGACCTCGAGAAACTCGCGGTGCGCGTGATCCATGCATGCGGGATGGTCGACGTCGTCTACGACCTGCGCTTCTCGGCCGGCGCCGGCTCGGCGGGCCGTACGGCGCTCGCGGCCGGCGCGCCGATCCTGTGCGACGCGAGGATGGTCGCCGAAGGCATCACGCGCGCGCGGCTGCCGGCCGACAACCGCGTGATCTGCACACTCGGCGAGCCGGAAGTGCCCGATCTCGCGCGCCATCTCGGCAACACGCGCTCGGCCGCCGCACTCGAATTGTGGCGTCCGCATCTCGCGGGCAGCGTCGTCGTGATCGGCAATGCGCCGACCGCGCTGTTCCACCTGCTCGACATGCTCGACGCCGGCGCGCCGCGCCCCGCGCTGATCCTCGGTTTTCCGGTCGGCTTCATCGGCGCGGCCGAATCGAAGGCGATGCTCGATGCCGACAGCCGTGGCGTGCCGTACGTCGCGCTGCTCGGCCGACGCGGCGGCAGCGCGATGGCTGCCGCCGCGGTCAACGCGCTCGCGACGGAGGTCGAATGACGACCGCACGCGGACGCCTGTTCGGGGTCGGCGTCGGCCCCGGCGATCCTGAACTGATGACGATCAAGGCGCTGCGCGTGCTGCAGGCGGCGCCCGTGGTCGCGTATTTCGTCGCTAAGGGCAAGAAAGGCAATGCGTACGGCATCGTCGAAGCGCACCTGCTCGACGGGCAGACGCAACTGCCGCTCGTCTATCCGGTGACGACCGAAGCACTGCCGCCGCCGCTCTGCTACGAGACGGTGATCGCCGACTTCTACGACACGGCAGCCGAGATCGTCGCCGCACACCTCGACGCGGGGCGCGACGTCGCGGTGATCTGCGAAGGCGACCCGTTCTTCTACGGCTCGTACATGTACCTGCACGACCGCCTCGCGCCGCGCTACGACACCGAGGTGATCCCGGGCGTATGCGCGATGCTCGGCGGTACGGCCGTGCTCGGCCAGCCGCTCGTCTATCGCAACCAGAGCCTGTCGGTGCTGTCCGGCGTGCTGCCCGAGCACGAACTGCGCGAGCGGCTCGCGCGGGCCGACGCGGCCGTCGTGATGAAACTCGGCCGCAATTTCGACAAGGTGCGGCGCGTGCTCGATGAACTCGGGCTCGCGAAACGCGCGCTGTACGTCGAGCGCGCGACGATGGCGAACCAGCGCATCGTGCCGCTCGACGCGGTCGACCCGATGGCGTCGCCGTATTTCTCGCTGCTCGTCGTGCCGGGGGAAAAATGGCAAGGATGACGACCCCACCCGCGATCGTGATTCTCGGCGCGGGCGCGCTCGACACCGCGCGACGCATCCAGGCGCGCTACCCGGGCGCCCTCGTGCATGGCCTCGCATCGCGCGTAGCCGCCGATGCGCCGTTCGACGACCTCGGCG
Source organism: Burkholderia sp. BCC1999 (assembly GCF_905339975.1). Lineage (NCBI taxonomy): Bacteria > Pseudomonadati > Pseudomonadota > Betaproteobacteria > Burkholderiales > Burkholderiaceae > Burkholderia > Burkholderia sp. BCC1999. The sequence goes on from NZ_CAJPHP010000012.1 coordinate 9,438, forward strand.
CACACCTGCGCGAACTCTATGCGCGCGGCCTGCCGATCGTCGCGCTGTGCGCGGCCGGCATCGTGATCCGCTGCCTCGCGCCCGTGCTTGCCGACAAGGGCGTCGAGCCGCCCGTGCTCGCGGTCGCGGAAGACGGCTCGGCCGTCGTGCCGCTGCTCGGCGGGCTGACGGGCGTCAACGTGATCGCGCGCGAAATCGCCGAATGCATCGGCGTCGCGCCGGCGATCACGACGAGTGGCGAATTGCGCTTCGGCGCATGCGTGCTCAATCCGCCCGAAGGTTATGCGCTGGCCGATCTCGCGCAGGGCAAGCGTTTCGTGTCCGACCTGCTCGCGGGTGCCTCGACGCGCGTCGACGGCGCGGCGGCGTGGCTCGACGATGTCGCGCTGCCGCGCGACGATGCGGCCGCGCATGCGATCCGCGTGACGCCCGATGCATGGCGCGATACACACGATGAACTCGTGATCCATCCACGCAGCGTGGTGGTCGGTGTTGCCGAAGATGCAGTACACGCGGAAGACGCACTTGTCGCGCGCATCGAAGCCATGCTCGACGCGCAAGGTCTCGCGCGGCTGGCACTCGCCGCCATCGTCGGGCCGGCATCGGCGATCGGCGACTCCACGCTGGAGGAAGCCGCGCAAGCGCTCGGCGTGCCGCTGCGTTTCGTCGATGCCGACAGTGACGCGCCAGCCAATGCGGCCACGCTGCTTGGCCGCACGTTGCGTGTCGCGCACACGCTGCGCTCCGCATCGAACGGCCTCGCGTGCGCGGTGGCGTCGTATCCGGTCGATCCCGCCACGCTCGGCCGTGCGCGCGGCCGCCTGACCGTGCTCGGTCTCGGCCCGGGCGCCGCCGCGTGGCTCACGCCGGCCGCACGTGCCGCGCTCGCGGAAGCGACCGACATCCTCGGCTACACGACCTACGTGAACATGGCCGGCCCGTTCCGCGGCGACCAGCGCGTGCACGGCACCGACAATCGCGAGGAAATGCAGCGCGCACGCCATGCGTTCGAACTGGCGGCCGAAGGCCGGCGCGTCGCGGTCGTGTCATCAGGTGACCCCGGCGTGTTCGCGATGGCCGCGGCCGTGCTCGAGGCGCTCGACGAAGCACGCAACCCGCAGTGGGCCGCGGTCGACCTGCGCGTCGAACCCGGCATCTCGGCGTCGCTCGCGACGGCTGCGCAGGCAGGCGCGCCGCTCGGCCACGACTTCTGCGCGATTTCTCTGTCGGACAACCTGAAGCCGTGGGACGTGATCGAGACGCGCCTGAGGCATGCGGCGCAGGCCGATCTGGTGATGGCGTTCTACAACCCGATCTCGCGTGCACGGCCGTGGCAGCTCGACCGTGCGCTCGACATCGTGCGCGCGCACCGTGCGGCCGATACGGTGGTCGTGCTCGGCCGCGACATCGGCCGGCCGGGCGCGACACTTGCGACGACGACGCTCGCTGCACTGCGCAGCGATCAGGTCGACATGCGCACGATGGTGATCGTCGGCTCGTCGACGACGCGGCGCTTCGCGATCGGCAATGCGCGCGAATGGGTCTATACGCCGCGCTGGTATCGCTGAGTACGGCTACCGCGTGAGCGCACCGTCGCGCGCGCCGGCATGCACGATGCCGGCCGTGCCGCCGGTGCGCCAGAACCGGTACACGAGCACGCCGACGATGGCTTGCGCGGCGACCACGAAGGCGACGCAGCCGGCCCATCCCCACCGGTGCCAGCCGGGCACCGGCAGGATCGAGCCGAGACTGCCGCCGAAGTAGTAGCAGGACAGGTAAATACCGATCGCCGTCGAGCGCGCACTCGACGCCGCCTGCGAGATGAACGTGTTGGCCGACGCCTGTTCGACGAACACGGCGGTTGAGCTGAGCGCGAGGCCGGCCAGGATCACCGGCACGCTGTCCGACGACGTCAGCAACGCCCCGCCGATCGCGAGCGCGGCTGCCGCGAGCCCTGGCGCGCGTGGGCCGCGAAACCGCGCGAGGCGCCCGGCCAGCGGCGTCACGATCACTGCAACGAGGAACACCGCATAGATTGCGCCGATCTCGACCGTGCCGAAGCCGAACGGTGCCCGCGCGAGCCGCAGGCCGACGAACGTGAACGTCGCGACCTGCGACGCGAGCACGCATGCGCCGATCGCGAACGACGCAAGCAGCGGGCCGCGCGTGACGATGCGCCACGACGGCCCCGCATCCGTATCGCGGCCCGACACCCGCCGCGCGACCGCACCGGACGCCGGCAGGCTCGCGTAAATCGCGACGCCCGTGACGACACACAGCGCCGCGACGACATCGAGCGCATGCCGCCAGCCCCACATCGACGTCAGCAGGTTCGTCACGAAGCGGCCGGCGAAACCGCCGAGCGTCGTGCCGGCAACGAACAGCGCGCTGATCTCGGCCGACGTGCCGTGATCGAAGCGTTCGCCGATATAGGCGATCGACAGCGCAAAGATGAACGGCATGACCAGCCCGGCCGCAAAGCGCGCGCCGAGGAACGACGCGAAGCCCGCCGCGTGCGCGGACCAGACGACCGGCAACGCGACGGCCATCGCCGCCAGCGAGATCGCGACGCGCCGTTCGATGCGCGCGGCCAGTACGCCGACGAACGGCGCGATAATGGCGACGGCCATCGTGGTCGCGCTCACGCCCTGCCCCGCGCGCTCCGCGCTGACGCCGAAGGCTTCGGCGAGTTCGTGCAGGATGCCCTGTGTCGAATACAGATTGAGAAACGCGGCGAAGCCGCAAAGAAAGAACGCGATGCGCGTGGTCCTGTCGTTCATCGGAAATGCCTGGTCGTCGATGCCGACAGTCTGACGAGCGCGCCGCGCGCACGCCAATACCGATTTCAGCGCAATTGATACCGGAACGACAACAATGCTCGACCTGCGCCGCCTCCGTTATTTCGTGGTCGTCGCCGACGAACTGCACTTCGGCCGCGCGGCATTGCGCCTGCGCATCGCGCAGCCGCCGCTGACACGCCATATCGCCGCGCTGGAAAGCGAACTCGGCGTGCGCCTGTTCGAGCGCTCGACGCGCGCGGTGCGGCTCACGCCGGAAGGCGAGCTGTTCCTTGAACATGCGCGCCACGTCGTCAGCGCGGCCGCCGAAGCCGAGGCGAGCGCGCGCAAGATCGCGCAGGGCATCGCGGGGCGCCTCTTGATCGGCTATGCGAGCTCGATTCCGATGTCCGACACGTTCCCCGACGTGATCCGCGCCGCGAGCCGCACGATGCCCGACGTCGAACTCGCGTTTCGCGAAGCGGCGACCGCCAGCCAGCGCCAGCAGATCGCCGACGGTGCGATGGACGTCGGCTTCGGCTGGGCATGGGACGGCGCGCCCGGCGTACCGGTCGCGTCGCTCGTCGTGTCGCGCGAACCGCTCGTCGCGGCCGTGCCGGCCGGTAATCCGCTCGCGAACCGTGCGAGCCTCGACGTCGCCGAACTGGCCAGCGAAACCTTCGTCACCTTTCCGCCCGGTTACGGTTCGGCGTTGACCGCCGCGCTGGACGACCTGTGCGCGCAGGCCGGATTCGCACCGCGGATCGGCGCAACCGCTGCGCAGATCACGACGCTCGTATCGCTGGTGGCCGCCGAACGCGGCATCGCGATCGTGCCGGGCTTCACGGCGACGCTGCAGCGCCCGGGCGTCGTCTACGTGCCACTCGCCGGCACGCGCGCAGTCGAGCAGATCGTGTCGTGGAACGAGCCGTTTTCGTCGGCATGCGTCGAGCGTTTCGTTGCGCTGGCGCGCTCGCTCGCGCAGCCTGCATCGACGTAAGCGGCACGTCTCGCGTTGCGGGCGCCGATCGGGAAAATCACCCGCCCGGCGCGTTGCGCAACGGTGTCGAATCGGCAAGATCGTTACGTATCGGGAATCAAATAACAAAAAGAATACCTAACCATTCACTATTCGGCGCGAATCCTCCAAGATGGGCACGCCGCCGGCCGGGCATGCCCGGTCGCACGACCGGCGGCGATACGCAGGCCAGCGTATCCCTCTTCCACTTGGAGAACACGATGAACAACAATGCGTTGCCGCGTTTCATCCCGCGTGCAGTTGCAGCGGGTTGTCTGCTTGCAGTGGCGAGCGTGTCCCAGGGCGCCGGCGTCTATGCGCCCTTCGTCGACGTGACGCTTTATCCGACGCCGCTCGTCGACCAGATCGGCGTCCGGCAAGGTATCCAGCAATTCACGCTCGCGTTCGTGGTCGCGGGCAACGGCTGCGTGCCGTCGTGGGGCGGCGTGCAACCGATCGGCAACGGCGCGAGCGGCGGCCTCCTGACCGCGCTGTCGACGTCGATCGCGAGCTACCGCGCGAAAGGCGGCGAAGTCGCGGTGTCGTTCGGCGGGGCGAACGGCACGCCGCTGATGCAGGCATGCTCGACGGTCCCTGCGTTGAAGAGCGCGTACCAGACCGTGATCGACACGTACGGCCTCACGCACATCGATTTCGACATCGAAGGCGCATCGCAGCAAGACACGGCCGCGGTCGCGCGCAACTTCCAGGCCGTCGCGCAACTGCAGTCCGACTATGCGGCGAAGGGCAAGCCGCTGCACGTCACGCTGACGTTGCCGACGATGCCGACCGGGCTCACGCAGGACGGCCTGAACGTCGTCAACGCGGCAATCGCGAACCAGGCCGCGTTCGATGCGGTGAACGTGATGGCGATGGATTACGGCCCCGCGAACATCGACATGGGCGCCGCCGCGATCAGCGCCGCGCAGGCGCTGTACTCACAGCTCGACACGGCGTTCAAGTCGGCCGGCCAGCCGAAGACCAATGCGCAGCTCTGGCAGATGGTCGGCGTCACGCCGATGATTGGCGTGAACGACGTGCAGGGCGAAACCTTCACGCTCGCAAACGCGCAAAGCGTGCTGAATGCGGCGATCGCCAACGGCTACGGTTTCTTCGGCAACTGGTCGGTCGGCCGCGATCAGGCGTGCCCGTCCGGCGGCACATATGCGTCGCCGACCTGCTCGGGCGTCGCTCAGCAGCCGTATGCGTTCGCGACGATCTTCAAGCAGCTCGACGGCAAATGGGGCGCGGGCGTGACGCAGGACCCGAACTACGGCGGCGGCTCGAACGGCGGCACGCCGCAGCCGGGCGCACCGTGGGCCGCCGGCCAGGTTTACACGGCCGGCGCGACGGTCACCTACCAGGGGACGACGTACCAGGCGCAATGGTGGACGCAGGGCGACGTGCCCGGCCAGGCGGCCGTATGGAAGCCGGTCGGCGGCGGCACGGCCACGTGGTCGGCGACGACCGCGTATTCAGGCGGCACGTGCGTGATGTACCAGGGCGCGAAGTATTGCGCGAAATGGTGGACGCAAGGCGACAACCCGAGCGCGGGCGGTGTCTGGGTGAAGTCGTGATGCCGCGTATCGGCCGTCGTTAGGCTCGCGGATCCGGGGCCGTTCGCGGCGATCGCTGCCCGATCGCCGGCGGACGGCCTGCTGGCCGGCGCGTTTGCAGGGCCGCTTGCAGGCGCGCCCTGCCCGCCGTCAGCCGCGCGCGTGCTCGGCCAGCAGCTTGGCCTTCGCGTCGACGAGCAGCGCCGCATGCGTGTCGCGATGCTGGCGGATCCGCTCGGTCGGCCCGACGACCGACAGCCCGTACCAGTCGCCGTCGAGCGTCAGCGCGACCGCGATCGCCGATAGCTCGGGCGCGCTCTCGCCGAAATTCTCGGCCCAGCCGAGATCACGAAACCGTGCGGTTTGCGCGACGAGCGCCGGCAGGTCGGCCACCGTCGCCTCGGTGAAGCGTTCGAACGCCAGCTGTGCGCCGAGCGTTTGCTGCGCATCGCCGGCGAGTTCCGCGAAGATCGCCTTGCCGATCGAGTTCGCATGCAGCGGACGCAGCTCGCCGGGCTGGCGCGTATAGCGGATCGCCTGCTCCGACTCGACGACGTCGAGGTACGTGACCGACACGCCCTGGATCTTGCCGAGCACGGCCGTCTCGCGGCTCGCGTCGCGTAGCGCGACGAGGTGCGGATGCACGATATCGACGACGGGATCGGTCGCGTCGATCGCGGCGGCGATCGTCTGCAGGCGCCGCGTCGGGTAGTAGCCGCCACGTTTGCGCACTTCGTACAGATAGCCGCGGCTCACGAGCGTGCGTGCCATGGCGAGGCAGCTCGACGGCGGCACATCGAGCAGGCGCGCGAGTTCCGTGAGTGGCAGCGGCCGCCGTTCGGCGGCGAACAGCTCGAACAGGTCGAGCGTGCGGGCAACGAGTTTGACGTCCATGACGAGCGCTTGAATCGAAACGGGAAACCGCGCGCGGAGCCGGCCGCCGGGTCGCTACGGTCAGTACGACTTCGGCAGCCCGAGCACCTTCTCCGCGATGTAGCACAGGATCAGTTGCGGACTCACGGGCGCGAGCCTCGGAATCATACACTCGCGCAGGTAGCGCTCGACATGGTATTCCTTCGCGTAACCCATCCCGCCGAGCGTCGCGACGGCCGTCTGGCACGCCTGGAACGCGGCTTCCGCGCCGAGGTATTTGGCCGCGTTCGCCTCCGCGCCGCACGACTGCCCCGCGTCGTAGCGCGTCGCGGCCTTCATCACCATCAGCCACGCGGCCTCGAGCTGCATCCACGCCTGGGCGAGCGGATGCTGGATCGACTGGTTCTGCCCGATCGGCCGGCCGAACACGACGCGCTCGCATGCATACTGCGTCGCGCGGCGCAGCGCGGCCTGCCCGAGGCCGATCGCCTCCGCCGCGATCAGGATCCGCTCGGGGTTCAGGCCATGCAGCAGATAGCGGAAGCCGTCGCCTTCGTTGCCGATCAGATCGTCGCGCGACACGCGCAGGTTGTCGATGAACAGCATGTTCGAATCGACGGCCTTGCGGCCCATCTTCTCGATTTCGCGCACCTCGACGTGCGAGCGGTCGAGGTCGGTGTAGAACAGGCTCAGTCCGTCGGTCGGCTTCGCGACCTGGTCGAGCGGCGTCGTGCGCGCGATGATCAGCATCTTGTTCGCGACCTGCGCGGTCGAGATCCAGATCTTGCGCCCGCTCAGCACATAGTGATCGCCGTCGCGACGCGCCTGCGTGGTCAGGTGCGTGGTGTCGAGGCCCGCGTCGGGTTCCGTCACCGCGAAGCACGCCTTGTCGCGACCGGCGATCAGCGGCGGCAGGAAGCGCGCCTTCTGCGCGTCGTTGCCGAACACCTGCACGGGATTCAGCCCGAAGATGTTCATGTGCACGGCCGACGCGCCGGACAGGCCGGCGCCCGATGCGCTGATCGTGCGCATCATCAGCGCGGCCTCGGTCATCCCGAGACCGGCGCCGCCATGGGCCGGATCCATCGCGATGCCGAGCCAGCCGGCTTCGGCGAGCGCCGCGTGGAAGTCGGCCGGAAACCCGCCCGCGCGATCGCGTTCGAGCCAGTAGTCGTCGCCGAAGCGCTCGCAGATTTTCTCGATCGCGCTTTCGATCGCGCGCTGGTCGTCGGTCAGGTCGAACTGCATGGAGTGCACTCCCGGAAAAAGCCGAGCGGCCGCGCCGCTCTGAAGAAAGCGCCAGGCGGCGCCAGGGTTGCCGCGCCGCGGAACGTCCCCTCGCAGGATTGGCCCCTCGGGGCACGGCCACGAAGCGGCACGTCTGGCGCGCTCACAACGGAAACACGCCAACGATCACCGCGGCGAACACCATCAGCACGGTGGCGGCGAACAGGAACGGAATCGTGAATTTCTGGTGCTCGGCGAGCTCGACGCCGGTCAGGCCGACGATCAGGAACGTCGCGGGCGTCAGCGGGCTCACCGGAAAGCCCGTCGTCATCTGGCCGAGCAGCGCGGCTTGCGCCATCTGGATCGGCGGCACGCCGAGCAGCTTGCCGCTCTCCGCGAGCACCGGCAGCACGCCGAAGTAGAACGAATCGGGATCGAACAGCAGGCTGAGCGGCATCGACAGCAGCCCGAGTACGAACGGCATGTGGCGCGCATGCTCGACCGGCACGTGCGCGACGACGACTTCCGCCATCGCCTTCAGCATCCCGGTGCCGGACATGATGCCGGTGAACGCGCCGGCCGCGAGCAGCACGCTCGCCATCATCAGCGCGGCCTTCGCATGTGCGTCGATCCGCTCGCGCTGCGCCTGCACGTCCGGGTAGTTGATCACGAGCGCCGCGACCGTGCCGAGCATGAACATCACCATGGGGTCGACGATGCCCGACACCAGCGTGACGAGCACGACGAGGGTCAGCGCGACGTTGATCCCGAAGCGGCCCGGCCGGCGCAACGCGCGTTCGGCGTCGGTCAGCTCGCGCGGCGCGATCGCCAGCGACGCCGCGCCGGCACGGTCGAGCCCGAGCCGCTTCGCCTCGCGCACGCCGAGCACGTACGCCGTGCCGAACACGAACACGAGCCCGACGATCTGTACCGGAATCATTGGCGTGAAGATCGCCGAGCCGGGAATGTGCAGCGCCGCCGATGCGCGCAGCATCGGCCCGACCCACGGCAGGAAGTTGACGCCGGCCGCCATCGACGCGACGCACGCGAGAATCCGCCGGTCCATCCCGAGCCGCGTGTAGAGCGGCATCATCGCCGGCAGCGTGACGAGAAACGTGACCGCGCCCGAGCCGTCGAGGTGAATCAGCAGCGCGAGCAGTGCCGAGCCCATCACGATGCGCGGCGGATGGCAGCCGATTACGCGCAATACGCCCGCGATGATCGGGTCGAGCATCCCCGCATCGGTGAGGATTCCGAAAAATAGAATCGCAAAAACAAACATGCCGGCGATCGGGCCGATGTTCTGCACGCCGTGCACGATGAACTTGCCGGTCTGCAGCCCGAAGCCGGCCGCGAGCGACGCGGCCACCGGCACGACGATCAGCGCGACGAGCGGCGACAGCCGTTTCGTGATGATCAGGCCGAACAGCGCGACGATGGCGATCGCGCCGATCCATGCGAGCATGATGCGTCTCCTCTTCAGCCGGCATGCGACTTCCGTGCGCAAGCCGGCGTGATGTCCGAATGATGATGTGTCGGACCGCACGTCCGAGCGCCGCAGCGCGGCGCGGCCGGCGGCCGCGATGCCGGTCAGTCCCGGCGATCGTCGTGGTGATGATCGTCGTGCGCAAACACCTGCGCCGCGTGTTCGTTCAGTGCCGGCGGCGGCCGACGATACGTCGCTGGCGTGCGGCCGAGCTTGATCGGCGACGCGATGCCGCGATGCCGGCCCAGCTCGACCTTCATCTCCCGATGCGCAACGTGCGGATGATCGAGCGCCGCATCGAGCCCGAGCACCGGCGCGCACGGCACGCCGCGGCGCATCAGCTGCTCGGCGAGCGCCGCACCGTCATGCGCGGCCAGTGCGGTTTCGAGCAGCGCACGCAGTGCGGCACGGTGCGCGCTGCGTGCACGGTTGTCGGCGAAACGCGGATCGTCGAGCCAGCCGCGCGTGCCGAGCACGTCGCACAGCGCCGCGAACTGCCCGTTGTTGCCGACCGCCAGGAAGATGTCGACGCCCGCCGTCGGAAAGCTGTCGTACGGCGTGATGTTCGGATGCGCGTTGCCGGTGCGCACGGGCGCGTTGCCCGAATGGAAGTAGTTCGGCGTATGCGGATGCAGGATCGACAGCGCGCAGTCGAACAGCGTCGACTCGACGAACTGGCCGAGGCCGCTCGCATCGCGCTCGCGCAGCGCCATCAGTACGCCGAGCGCCGCGTTCAGCCCGGTGACGAGATCGACGATCGGCACGCCGACGCGCAGCGGTGCGCCGCCCGCTTCGCCGTTGACGCTCATCAGCCCCGCGAGCGCCTGCACGGCCGCGTCGTAGCCGGGCAGCCCGCCGAGCGGGCCATCCGCGCCGAAACCCGACACGCGGCAATAGACGAGGCGCGGAAACCGCGCGTGCAGCGCGTCGAAGCCGAGCCCCCAGCGCTCCATCGTGCCGATCTTGAAGTTTTCGACGACGGCGTCCGCGTGCTCGAGCAGGCCGAGCAACCGCTCGCGGTCGGCCGGTTGCGTCAGGTCGAGCGCGACGCCGAGCTTGTTGCGGTTCACGCCGAGGAAATACGACGCGGTGTCGCCGTCGAACGGCGGCCCCCAGGTACGCGTTTCGTCGCCGGACGGCGGTTCGACCTTGATCACCTCCGCGCCGTGGTCGGCGAGGATCTGCGTCGCGTACGGGCCGCCCAGCACCCGCGACAGATCGATGATGCGCAATCCCGCCAGCGCGCCCTGCTGCTCGTGTTCCGCCATGCGTCCCGCTCCTGGTTCCGGTTGATCGGACTGCCGGCTCCGGTGGCCTGGCGCCTGCGCCACGCCTCCCGGACTCGACGAATAATTCTTGTGTGTGAATTTATATTCACACTCGGGAATTATGTTGTCAAGCCCGGATGCACCCGCCTGCCGCGCGGATAACGTCGCCGAGCGCAAGTGGGGACGACACCGAACGCGGACGGGTTGCGGTGGCGCCCCGCCCTTCGCTAAGCTGGCGGACTCCCTTCATCCTGACAAAAGCAAGGCGGAATATTCATGAAACGGTTGTGGCTGGCGACCTTCGTACTGGCGTCGACGCTGGGCGTCGCACACGCGCAAACCCAGACTTTCCATTTCGGCGAAGGACAGACACAAATGCCCGCCGCGGCGCCGCACGCCGGTGCGCCGGCTGCCCGGCCCGCGCCTGCGCGCCGTCACGCGACGGCGCCATCGCCGCATCATCGGCGCGCCGTTCACAAGCGCCGTTCGCGCCGAGCGAAGCCCGTGCGCAGCGGGATCTACACGCACGCGTGACGCCGTGTCCGGCGCGCTGCGCCGTGCACGGAACTGTCACGAACGGCCGGTAAGATCGGTGCGGCTGCCTGCACGCCGTCGCGGCCCGCTGCCGGACAATTCGCCGCCGACGCGCACTTTCTCCACGATTCAGCACCTGTTTTGCCGAACATGAGCACCGGGCCGGATACCCTCGCCGTCACCAAGGAGCGCGCCACGATCGTGTGCCGCCAGCGCAGCAGCGTGCTGCTCGTCGCCCGCACGGCGTCGCGCTGGTCGCTGCCGGGCGGCACGATCCGGCGCGGCGAGACGCCGCTCGAGGCCGCGCAGCGGGAACTGGCCGAGGAAACGCGGCTGGAGGGGCTCGCGCTCGACTATGCGGTGCAGTTCGGCGGGCTGTCGAAGCTTCATCACGTGTTCGTGGCCGAGGTGCCGGCACACCTGACGCCGCGCGCGAGCAACGAGATCGCCCGCTGCAAGTGGTTCACCGTCGACCGGCTCGACACGCTCCATGCGAGCGTGCCGACGCGCAAGATCATCGAGATGCTGCGTCTCGACTGTTTTTCGGCGATCGTCAACGGCCCGCTTCGTTGACGGCGGCGCTGCCCGCGCCGGTCACGCGCGCAGGAACGGGCCGGCCTTGCGCTCGAGCAGCGCGACGAGTTCGGGCTGCATGAACGCGTAGCGGTCGGGAATGTCGAGGCAGACGATCTTCTTGCCCGCCAGATGCGTACCGAAGCGCGTCGACAGCCTTGCCTTGTGCGCGCGCTCCATCACGAACACGATATCGGCCCAGTCGAGCTGCTCGGCGGATAGCCGCGCGTCCGCATCGGGCGCGAGGCCCGCGGAGTCCGTCTCGATGCCGGGCCAAGCCGCAAATACCGCTTCGGCCGTCGGGCTGCGCAGCCGATTGCGGCTGCAGATGAACAGTGCCCGTGTCATGTCGCTTCGATGTTCACCCTTGCGGAATCGTGCCGGGTCGTACGTACGCGAGCATGTGCGGCACGTAGTCGGCCTTGCCGAGTTCGACACCGTGGTGGCGCAGGATCGCGTAAGCGGCGATCGCGTGGAAGTTGAACTGCGGCAGCGCCCAGTCGCGCGCATATTGTTCGCCCGTCATGTCGAACGCGATCCCGTTCGGCAGTTCGAGGGCGATCGGCAGCGCCGTGCCGCCATCGAGCGCATCCGGCGCGAGTTCGCCGAGAAAGGCCAGCGTGCCGGCGATGATCGCCTGCGCGTCGGCGAGCGTGCCGGGCTGCGCATCCGCATTCCATCCCGCCTCGCGCAAGGCCAGCAGCGCAGCCGGCAACGACTCGCCACGCAGCCGGTGGACGGGCTCCATCGCCTGGAAGCATGAGAAGCGTACCTGTGCCGCGAGCGGATACATGTCGGGCGCCAGCTTCAACGTCATCGCCGCGTCGGGCGCAACGCCCGCGGCCTGCCGGTGCGCGACAGCCTTGTCGAGCCACGCGGTCTGTGCGCTCAGCATGTGGGTGAAGGTTGGGATGAGAAGTTGAGTCGGTGTCACGCGTGCGCTCCTGGGTTGGATTGTCGTTTTCGCCACGATAGCAGCGTCGACGCAAACACGCACCGCGGCCCAGGCGACGAGCGCGATTCGATGCGGAGCCGGCGATCCGGCGATCCGGCGTTGTAGCGCGTGCGGGTCTCCCCCCACGCTGGACGCGTCACGACACGCGGCCGTCGCGCCCCGACCTCAAGGCTTGCCGTGCCGCGCCAGAAACCGGTCGAGCTGCGAGGCAAACGTCTTGCCGTCACGCGCGCTGAACGGCGCCGGGCCACCGGTGTCGATGCCCGCGCTGCGCAACTGGTCCATCATCGCGCGCGTCGACAGGCGTTCCTCGATGTTCTCGCGGCTGAACCAGTTGCCGCGCGGGTCGAGCGCATGCGCGCCCTTGTCGAGAACGGCGGCAGCCAGCGGGATGTCGGCCGTGATCACGAGATCGCCGGCCTCGACCAGTTCGACGATGCGCGCATCGGCCACGTCGAAGCCGGCCGGCACCTGCACGGCCTTGATGAACGGCGACGGCGGCGTGCGCAGGAACTGGTTCGCGACCAGCGTCACGCAGATTTCGGCACGACGCGCGGCGCGAAACAGCATGTCCTTGATGACGGCGGGACACGCGTCGGCATCGACCAGTACTTGCATGGCGGGTTTTTCCAGTGGGCAGAAGCAGAAGCGGCGATCATATCGCACCGCTGGCCGGCCATCAGCCCGCGAGATCCGTGCGAAGCGCGTCGGCCGTCATCCATTGCGCGCCCCATGCGGCGGCGAGCCGCGCGCCCTGCCCGATCCGCACGGCCGCATCGTCGAAGTCGACGAACACGACGTGATCGGCCGCCGCGGGCTTTGCCGGCGTCTCGCGCGTGCGCCCGTCGGACAGCACCCACAGCCAGCGCTGCTTGCCGGGCTCGCGCCGCGCATCGCGCGCGAGCAACTGCGCGGCGGCCGCGATGCCGTCCGCGAGCGGCGTGCCGCCGCCGCCGTCGACTGGTTCTAGCCAGCGCGCATTCCACCAGCGCGGCACGGCCGGGCCGAACCGCCGTGCGGCGCCTTGTCCGCCGAAGCAGATCAGCGCGGTTTCGACACGCTCGCGTGCAGCCTGATCGAAATACGCGACGATCAGCCCCTTCGCGAGCGCGAGCCGGTCGTGCGACAGCATCGACGCCGAACAGTCGAGCACGAAGCAATGCAGCGCATGCGGCGTGCCCGCGCGTTTCCGGAAGCGCACATGCTCATGACACAGCGGCCCACCGCGCTTCGCGGCGAGCGTCGCCGGCCACGCAACGGCAGTGCCCGCGCGTGCCGTGCCCGGTACGCGCGCGGCTGCGCCTGACTGCCATCGAGGACCGCGAACGGCGTTCGCGGCGGCGCCGGCTCGATGGCTCAGCGTTTTTTTAGCGGCAGCGGCACGACGCCTTTGACTTCGCGCAGGCCAGCCGGCTCGGGCGGCAAGTAGCCCCAGTCGCCCTGTGACGCAGATGCATCGCCTTGTGTCTCGTCCTGTCGGTTGTCGGGCCGCTGGCGCGCATCCGGCGGCAAACGATCGTCGCGTTCACCGGTTGGTTGCGACGATCCGTGCGACGGTGGCGTACCCGCATGGCGCCGGTGCCGCAGCACGGCCTGCGCCACGCGCTCCACATGCGACACCGTCACCGCGTCGGCCTGTTCCAGCGCCGCCAGTGCGCGCGCGGCGCGCAGCATCACGAGATCGGCACGCAGCCCGTCGACGGCCGCATCGATGCACAGCGCGCTGACGCGCGCATGGACCGCATCGTCGAAATCGAGCGTCGCCAGCCGTGCGCGCGCCGCGTGAATCCGGTCGCCGAGTGCGCGCTGCGCGGATGCGTGACGTGCGCGGAACGTATCCGGATCGAGATCGAATGCCAGCCGCGCCTTCACGATCCGCTCGCGGTGCGCGGCGTCGAAGCAATTCTCCAGTTCGACCATCAACCCGAAGCGATCGAGCAGTTGCGGGCGCAGCTCGCCTTCCTCGGGATTCATCGTGCCGACCAGCACGAAGCGCGCGTCGTGCGCGTGCGACACGCCATCGCGCTCGACGATATTCACGCCGCTCGCGGCGACGTCCAGCAGCGTATCGACGAGCCCGTCGGCGAGCAGGTTCACTTCGTCGACGTACAACACGCCGAGGTGCGCACGGGCGAGCAGGCCCGGCCGGAAGCGCACGCCGTTTTCGGCCAGTGCATGCGCGAGGTCGAGCGTGCCGGTCACCTGTTCGTCGCTCGCCGACAGCGGCAGCGTCACGAATTGCCCCTCGGGCAACAGCTCCGCGAGGCCACGCGCCGCGGTCGATTTCGCGGTGCCGCGCGGGCCACTTACGAGCACGCCTCCAAGCGACGGGTCGATCGCGGCGAGCAGCAGCGCCTGCTGCAGCGCATCCTGTGCGACCAGCGCCGCAAACGGAAAGACCGCGCGGGCGCGGTGCGTCGTCGGATCGGTCATCGCCGTCCTCCTTCCTGGAGTTGTTCGCTCGCGAGCCAGACCGCTTCGATCCGCTCGCGATAGTCGCCCGGCTGCTGCCACAGGCCTCGCTGCATCGCCTCGACGAAGCGTTCACAGATGCCGTGCAGCGCTTTCGGGTTGTGCCGTTCGAGGAATGCACGGGTGGCGTCGTCAAACAGGTACGCGTCGGCGACGAGCGCGTACTGGTGGTCGGACAACACGCGCGCGGTCGCGTCGTAGCCGTACAGGTAGTCGACGGTCGCGGCCATCTCGGCCGCGCCCTTGTAACCGTGACGCTTCACGCCGTCGAGCCATTTGGGGTTGACGACGCGCGAGCGGATCACGCGCGCGATTTCCTCGCGCAGCGTGCGCATCTTCGGCGCGACCGGGTTCGCATGGTCGCCGTGGTAGATGCTCGGCTGCTGCCCGGACAGGTGCCGCACGGCCGCCGTCATCCCGCCCTGGAACTGGTAGTAGTCGTTCGAATCGAGGATGTCGTGCTCGCGGCTGTCCTGGTTCTGCACGACGACGTCGATCGTCGCGAGCCGCTCGCCGAACACGTCGGCCGCCGCGTCGCCCGCGCTGTTCTGCGCATACGCATGGCCGCCCCACTGGCGGTACGCATCGGCAAGATCGGCGTCGGACTGCCAGCGGCGCTGGTCGATCAGGTCCTGCAGCCCCGCGCCGTAGCTGCCCGGACGCGCACCGAACACGCGCCAGCCGGCACGGCGCCGCGCTTCGTCCGGCGCCACGCCCTGCGCGATCCATTTCGCGCGTTCGCGCTCGATGCGTGCGCGGATCGGGTTCAGCTCCTCGGGCTCGTCGAGCGCGGCGACTGCCTGCACGGCCGCGTCGAACAGATGCATCAGGTTCGGGAACGCATCGCGGAAGAAGCCCGACACGCGCAGCGTCACGTCGATGCGCGGCCGGTCGAAGATCTCGATCGGCAGGATCTCGAAGTCGGTCACGCGATGACTGCCGTGCGCCCATTTCGGTCGCACACCGAGCAGCGCGAATGCCTGCGCGATGTCGTCGCCGCCCGTGCGCATCGTCGCCGTGCCCCAGACGGACAGGCCGATCGCGCGTGGATAGTCGCCGTGATCCTGCAGATGCCGCTCGATCAGTTGCTGCGCGGATTTCAGGCCGAGCGACCAGGCGGCCTGCGTCGGCACCGCACGCGTGTCTACCGAGTAGAAATTGCGGCCGGTCGGCAGCACGTCGGGGCGGCCGCGCGACGGCGAGCCGCTCGGCCCCGGCGGCACGAAGCGGCCGTCGAGTCCGCGCAAAAGCTGGCGCATTTCCTCGCCGCCGCACGCGTCGAGCGCGGGCAGCAGCGTCGCACGGACGCGCTCGATCACCGCGAGCGTGTGCGGCCATTCGCCGGACGCTATCGCGTCGGCGCCAGGGTTGCCGCCATCGGCCGCACACAGCCCGTCCAGCCATTGCTGAGCAAGCCGTTCGAGCCGCTCGCGCGTATCGCCCGCATGGCGCCACGGCGATGCGTCGAGCGCCTGCAGGACCGCCGGGCGCGGGCCGGCCCACGGCGCGGCCCAGTCGGCCGCGAGCGGATCGAAGTCGTCGCCGAGCGCGAGATCGCGCGCCAGCGCGCCGATCAGCCCCGCGCGAGCGCCCTTGCCGTCGCCGACCGGAAAGCGCGCGAGCGCGAGCAGTGTGTCGCGACGCTGGCGATCGGCCGGCGACATGCCGAATACGTGCAGCCCGTCGCGAATCTGCGCTTCCTTCAGTTCGCACAGCCATGCGTCGACGCGCGTCAGCAGCGCATCCTCGTCGCCCGTATCGCGCGGCGGCGACACGCTCAGTTCGTCATGCAGACGATGTTCGGCGATCGTTGCGAGGATCGTCTTGCGCAGCAGCTTCGCGCGCCGTGCATCGACCATCAACGCTTCGTAGTATTCGTCGACCTGCCGCTCGAGATCCTGCAGCGGGCCGTAATTTTCCGCGCGCGTGAGCGGCGGCATCAGGTGATCGATGATCACGGCCTGCGCGCGGCGCTTCGCCTGGCTGCCCTCGCCCGGATCGTTGACGATGAACGGATACAGGTGCGGCAGCGGCCCGAGCGTCAGGTCGGGCCAGCACGCGTCGGACAGCGCGACGCTCTTGCCCGGCAGCCATTCGAGATTGCCGTGCTTGCCGAGATGGATGACGGCGTCGATGCGATACGCATCGCGCAGCCAGAAATAGAACGCGAGATACGCGTGCGGCGGCACGAGATCCGCGTCGTGGTAGCTCGCATAGTCGTTCTCGCCGCGCGAGCGCGACGGCTGGATGCCGACGAACACGTTGCCCGCGCGCCAGCCGGCGATCGTGAAACGCCCTTGCCGCAATGTCGGGTCGGCTTCGGGCGGCCCCCAGCGTTCGTTCAGCGCGTCGCGCACCGCCGCCGGCAGCCGCGCGAAACGCGCAACGTAGTCGGCCAGCGGAAAGCTCTGGAACGCGGGCCGCAACGCATGCACGGCCGCGTCGTTGGTCACGCCTTCGGTGAGCCGGGCGATCAGCGCGTCGCCGTCGGGCGGCAGGTCGGCCAGCGCGTAGCCCGCGTCGCGCAGCGCCGCGAGCACGCGCAGCGCGGACGCCGGTGTGTCGAGCCCGACGCCGTTGCCGATCCGCCCTTCGCTTTGCGGATAGTTCGCGAGAATCAGCGCGACGCGCTTGTCGGCGTTATCGAGCGTGCGCAGCCGGCACCAGCCGCGCGCAAGCGCAGCGACGAACGCGATCCGCTCGGCGTCCGGCTGGTAGCGCACGACATCGACTTCGGTGTGCGGGCAGCGATACGCGAGCCCCTTGAAGCTCACTGCGCGCGTGACGATCCGGCCGTCGACCTCGGGCAATGCGATGTGCATCGCGATGTCGCGCGCATGCAGCCCCTGGTTGTCGGCCACCCACGCGTCGCGATTGCCGCCGGACAGGATCACCTGCAGCACCGGCGCGTCGCCGGCGAGCACGTCGTGTTCGGGGCTGTCGATTGCGCCGGCCGCGAACGCGGTCGTGTTCAGCACGAGCGCGACGTCGTGCGTGTCGCAGAGCTGCGTGATGACCTCGCGGCTCACCGCATCCTTCAGCGACGTCACCGCGATCGGCAGCGGATTCAGCCCTTCGTCGACGAGCGCATCGGCCAGCGCATCGAACACGGTCGTGTTCGCGGCCTGCCAGTGCGCGCGATAGAACAGGATCGCGACGACGGGCGCACCGGGCGTCCAGCGCGGCCGCCAGTCGTCGACGCTCGCGCGGTCGCGCGCCGGGTGATACAGCGCGGCGGCCGGCAGCGGGCGCGGCAACTCGGGTTCGTCGCCGAACCCGAGCGTATGGAAGGCGATGCTGCGCAGCAGCGCGTCGGCGTTGTGCACGCCGCCTTCACGCAGGTAGCGCCACCACAGCCGGCACAGATCCGGCGTGACGGTGCTCTTCGCGACGAGGTTCGGATCTTCTTGCAGGTCGCCCGAGAACATCGCGAGCTGCTGCCCGCGCTTCGACGCGAGCGACACGGCCTGCTCGATCCCGTACGGCCAGTACGCCTCGCCGCCGAGATGATCGATCACGACCGTCTTCGCGTGGCGCAGCACGTCGTCGACGTAGAAATCGACCGACGCCGGCTGGCGCAGGAACGTGACGTTTGCGAGCCGCACGCTCGGGAACCCGGCCGGCAACTGCGGCACGATGCTCGCGAGCAGCGACAGCGTCGTGTCGGCCGAACTCAGGATCACGATGTCGGCCGGCTGCTGGTCGATCCGGACGACACCCTGCGTATCGTCGACAAAGCCGCCCGGCGTGGTGCGCAGCAGATGCATCGTGTGTTACGCCTGTTGCGGCTCGGCCGCGCACGCAGCGTCGAACGCGCGTTGCAGCGCGGCCGCGTCGAGATCCTCACCGATCAGCACGAAGCGGCTCGCGCGCGTTTCGCCGTCCTGCCAGCGACGGTCGAAATAGCTGTCGAAGCGGCGGCCGACACCCTGGATCACGAGCCGCATCGGCGCGCCGGGCAGCGCGGCGAAACCCTTCGCGCGGTAGATCGTGTGCGCTTCGACGACCCGCTGCAGCGCGGCGATCGTCGCCTCACGCGTGCCGGCATCGCCCGACACGACCACCGAGTCGAAATCGTCGTGATGGTGATCGTGATCGCCGTCGTCGGCCGAGCCGTGATGGTCGTGACGCAGGTGAATCGTTTCTTCAGATGCCGATTCGAGACCGAGCAGCATCGCGAGGTCGAGCTCGCCGCGCGTCGCGCGCACGATCTTCACCTGCGGCGGGATCTCGTCGCGGATCGCGGTTTCGATCTGCGCGAATTCCGCATTGCCGACGAGATCGGCCTTGTTGACGATCACGAGATCGGCGGACGACAGCTGATCGGCGAACAGTTCGTGCAGCGGCGATTCATGGTCGAGGTTCGGATCGGCGCGGCGCTGCGCGTCGACGGCCTGCGGGTTTTCCGCGAACTGGCCGCTCGCGGCGGCCGGGCCGTCGACGACGGTCACGACCGCGTCGACCGTGAAGCTGTTGCGGATCGTCGGCCAGTTGAACGCCTGCACGAGCGGCTTCGGCAGCGCGAGGCCCGACGTCTCGATCAGCACGTGGTCGATGTCCGCACGGCGCTCGACGAGCGCCTCCATCACCGGATAGAACTCTTCCTGCACGGTGCAGCACAGGCAGCCGTTCGCGAGTTCGTAGAGCTGGCCCGACGCTTCGCCCTGCGCGCCCTCGGCATCCTCGCAGCCGATGCCGCAGCCCTTGAGGATCTCGCCGTCGATGCCGAGTTCGCCGAATTCGTTGACGATCACCGCGATGCGGCGGCCTTCGGCGTGCTGCAGGATGTGGCGCATCAGCGTCGTCTTGCCGCTGCCGAGAAAGCCCGTGACGATCGTGACGGGAAGCTTGCGTAGGGTCATGGTAGGTCCGGTGTCGAAGAGGGAATCAGGACGGGATCGTCGCGTCGGTGGCGGCAAGGCAATTCAGCGGGCGAAGCGCAGGAAGATCGCCGCGGGATCCGCGCGGACAGCCGCACGACGGGCGGAACAACGATTCGGACATGGTGCTTCCTTGCGAACGGTCGACATCGTGAATGCCAACACGGCTGCCACCGGCCCTGCCCGCGCCGCCTGCTGCTCGCCGCGCCGGCCCGGGCGCATTCGCGCGGGGGCCGATCGGCGCAGACAGCGGGAAACACCGGGCGTCGGGCCTGCTGCGGCCGTGGACGATGCGCCGCCTCCCCGCGGCGCTGAACCCCAACGTTTAGGCCGGTATCCGGGCTGGCGAACACGCCGCTTCGCCTTCCCGGATGCACGCGGCATCCAGTGGCGGTCGTCCGCCTGCACGAGACAGGCGGCGAAGCGGCGCTGCATCGCGTTGCGCGCGACACGTTCGCTTACCGTTGCGGGGGCAGCACAGGTTGGCTCGACTGCGATGCAGGCAGGCTCCCTGTTTCCCGTTTAACTGCGCGCGCCGGAGCGGCACGCGCGAGCACCAAAACGCGTGCGAGTGTAGGCGGCGGTGCGGGGAGCGTCAAGGCGCCATGGGCGGCCGGACTGCGTTGCGCATCGCCCGTGCGCCGCGCCGAAGGCCGTCGGTGGCCGGTTCGCGCGGGCGAACCGTGTGCTATCGTAGCGCCGCGTTCGGTGCTCGCATGCGCATTCCGCGCATGCAGTTAAACGGGAAACAGGAGGCGGACATCCGCCCGGCCTGTGCTGTCCCCGCAACGGTACGCCGCCCGCGCGACGCGCTCCCCGCGCACGCGCCCAGGCCGCCCGCGATGCCACTGCCCTTCACCGGGCGGGAAGGCTGCGGCCTGGCAAGCGGCCAGCCCGGATACCGGCCGACGCAAGGGGCGAGCCCGATGCTCGCCGAACGCCCGATCCGCGGGGGACGGATGGGGTGCGCATTCCGCCCGCGTTCGCGCGGGCTTCGCCCGATCCGTCATGCATTGCCTGTCCGCCGGCCGCCGATGTGCCGCCCGCCTTTTCCTTTCCACTGTTTCGACACGGTGCGTGCCGTGCCGGCGCCGATGAGCCGCGCCTGGCTCATCGGCGCCGGCCCCGGTGACGCCGACCTGCTGACGCTCAGGGCCGTGCGCGCGATCGGCATGGCCGACGTGCTGCTCGTCGACGATCTCGTGAACCCCGACGTGCTGCGCCATGCGCGCGCCGACGCGCAAATCGAGCATGTCGGCAAGCGCGGCGGCCATGCGTCGACGCCGCAAGAAGCGATCGTCGCCGCGATGCTCGCGCACCTGCGCGCGGGCCGGAGCGTCGCGCGGCTCAAGGGCGGCGATCCGTTCGTGTTCGGCCGCGGCGGCGAGGAACTGGCCGCGCTCGGTGCGGCGGGTTTTCCGGTCGAGGTCGTGAACGGCATCACCGCGGGTATCGCCGCGCCGGCCGCGCTCGGCATTCCCGTCACGCAGCGCGGTGACGCGCAAGGCGTGATCTTCGTCACCGGCCATGGCGCAGGCACCGACGAGCCCGACTGGCGCGCGCTCGCGGCCACGCGCATGACGATCGTGATCTACATGGGCATTCGTCGGCTCGACGCGATTACCGCAGCGCTGCGCGACGGTGGCCTGCCGGGCGATACGCCGTGCGCGGCGATCGAGAATGCGACCCGCCCGGAACAGCGGCACGTACTCGCGACGCTCGACAGCCTCGTCGAACGCATCGGCGCGACCGGACTCGGTTCGCCTGCGATCGTCGTGATCGGCCGCGTCGCGGCGCTCGCCGACGATCCGGCGGTGCGCGCGGCGCTCGGTGGCCGCGCATGATGCGCGTCGCGCTCGGCATCGGCTTTCGCGCGGACGTCACGGCCGCACAACTCGATGCCGCGATCCGCGCGGCGCTGGCGTGTTATCCGGCCATTGAACCGGCGCTCGTCGCGACGCTCGCCGACAAGGCGCGTGCCCGTGCGCTACGCACGCTGTGCGCGCGACGCGGCTGGCCGCTCGTCGCGTTCGACGCGGCGCAGCTGGCGAGCCGTCCCGAACTGGCCGCGAGCGGTCCGTCGGACGCCGCGCTTGCACGCTTCGGTGTGGCCGGTGTGGCCGAACCGTGCGCGCAGCTCGCGGCGCCGAACGGCCGGTTGCTGGGCCCCAAATCCATCCGGGACGGCGTGACGGTCGCGTTCGCCGGCCCGCTCTGAACCCTTTGTTCGCTTTCTTTCGACAGGACGAATCCGATGAAAACCGACGCCGAATCCCATCAGCGGATGACCGAACGCCGCCGCGCCGGCCACGAGAAGAAACAGGCTGCGGCCACTCATGAAAAAGGCCTGCTGATCGTCAATACCGGCAACGGCAAGGGCAAGAGCACGGCTGCGTTCGGCATGGCCGTGCGCGTGCTCGGGCACGGCATGCGGCTTGGCGTCGTGCAGTTCATCAAGGGCGCGCTGCACACGTCCGAGCGCGACTTCCTCGGCGCGGTTGCGGAATGCGATTTCGTGACGATGGGCGACGGCTATACGTGGAACACGCAGAACCGCGACGCCGACATCGCGACCGCGCGCAAGGGCTGGGACGAGGCGCGCCGGATGATCGAGAGCGGCGACTACCGGATGGTGATCCTCGACGAGCTGAACACGGTGCTGAAGTACGAATACCTGCCGCTCGACGAAGTGCTTGCGACGCTCGTCGCGCGCCCCGACTCGGTGCACGTCGTCGTGACCGGGCGACACGCGCCCGATGCGCTGATCGATGCGGCCGACCTCGTCACCGAAATGCGGCTCGTCAAGCATCCGTACAAGGAGCAAGGCGTGAAGGCGCAGCGCGGCGTGGAGTTCTGAGCATGCTCGCCTGCCCCGCGCTGTTCGTCAGCGCGCCCGCGTCGGGCCAGGGCAAGACGTCGGTGACGGCCGGCCTCGCGCGGCTGCACCGCCGGCTCGGCCGCCGTGTGCGCGTGTTCAAGACCGGGCCCGATTTTCTCGATCCGATGCTGCTCGAACGCGCGAGCGGCGCGCCCGTGCATGCGCTCGACCTCGGGATGGTCGGCGAAGCCGGGTGCCGCGCGTTGCTCGCCGATGCCGCGCGCGATGCCGACCTGATCCTGATCGAAGGCGCGATGGGGCTGTTCGACGGCACGCCGAGCAGCGCGGATCTCGCGGCCGCGTTCGGCGTGCCGGTCGTCGCGGTGATCTCGGCGAAGGCGATGGCGCAGACGTTCGCGGCGATCGCGTTCGGGCTCGCGCGGTTCCGGCCGGGGTTGCCGTTTCACGGCGTGCTGGCGAATCGCGTCGGCTCGGCGCGGCATGCGGAATTATTGCAACAGGCGCTGCCCGGCGACCTCCGCTGGCTCGGGCACGTACCGGCCGATGCGGGCATCGCGCTGCCGGAGCGGCACCTCGGCCTGCACCAGCCGGCCGACATCGGCGATCTCGACGCACGCCTCGATCGCGCGGCCGACGTGCTCGCGCAGACGGCGCTCGCCGAATTGCCGCCCGCTGTCGCGTTCGCGGAACCGGACGCCGCGGCGCCGTTGCCGCGTGCGCTCGCCGGCAAGCGGATCGCGGTGGCGCGCGATGCGGCGTTCTCGTTCATCTATCCGGCGAATCTGGCGCTGCTCGACGCGCTCGGTGCGCAGTTGCGGTTCTTCTCGCCGCTCGCCGATGAACCCGTGCCGGACGATTGCGACGCGCTATTTTTGCCGGGCGGCTATCCCGAACTGCATGCGGCGACGCTCGCGGCCAATGCCGCGACCGCAAGGACGATTCGCGCGCACGCGGCGGCCGGCCGGCCGATCGTCGCGGAATGCGGGGGGATGGTGTATCTCGGTGAATCGCTGACCGACGTGGATGGCGCGACAACGCCGATGCTCGGTCTGCTGCCGGGTCATGCGACGATGCAGCGCCGGTTCGCGGCGCTCGGCATGCAGCAGTTCGATACGCACACCGGGCCGATGCGCGGTCATACGTTTCATTATTCGACGCTCGCGACGCCGCTGGAACCGGTCGCGAACGCGGTGCGCCCCGACGGCACGCCGGGCAGCGGCGAAGCCGTCTATCGCCATGGCGCGATCGTCGCGACGTACATGCACATGTACTGGCCGTCGAATCCGGAGGTGGTCGTGGCGCTGTTCGGCGGCACGGCGTTCTGACCGGGACACCGGCGAGGCGCCGCGATGTCAGGGCTTTTCGCGGCCCGGCGCTTCCGAGCGCGAAGTGCGGATCACGGTGCCGTCGGGCGAGAAATGCGCGTTGAACATCGCGTCGCCCGAGACGCCGCCCTCGGCCCAGTGCCAGCTCCACACCTCTTCGTGGCTCAGCGCGTATTGCGCGATCTCGGTCGGCTTGCCGAGCAGTTGCCGCACGTCGTCCTTCGACATCCCGGGCACGACCTTCGCGATGTTCGCCGCCGTCAGCGCCTGCGTGATCGACACGAGCCGGCCGTCGGGCCCGAAATCGAGCATGTAGGTGCTCGTGCCGTACGGGCCGCGCGGATACTCGAACCGCTGCGAGCCGTCGTCGCCCTGCCTGACCATCTCGGGCTTGCCTGCCTGGCGGAGCACGTCCTCGGTCGTCGACACGCCCGGCTGCAGATTGCCGAACGCCATCGGATCGGGCTTGATCGCATTCACCGCGTCGGCGACCTTCTGGTCGTCGCACCCGGCCGCCAGAACGCCGACCGCACAAGCCGTCAGCACGGTCAAAAGCTGTTTTCGCATTTCATCCACACCTGTATTCATCGAGCCGATCCGGCGTCGCGCGCAGCGTAGCACGCGACCTGTTGCGTCGATGTCAAGGAGCGTCAAATTCACGCGCGTGCTGTCGCGTCCGGTATCGCGGACGCACACGCGGATGTCGAACGGCGGCGGCCACGCCGCCGCGACTTCGCTTCAGACCAGGAACGCCTCGGTCAGCTTGACCCAGTACGACGCGCCGGTGGGCAGCGCTGCATCGTTGAAGTCGTAGCCCGGGTTGTGCACCATGCAGCCACCCTCCCCGTCGCCGTTGCCGATGATCAGGTAGCAGCCCGGCCGCTTCTCGAGCAGGAACGCGAAATCCTCGCTGCCGGTGAGCGGCACCATCCCGTCGATCAGGTTCGCTTCGCCCACCCACTCGCGTGCGATGCCGCGCGCAAACTCGGTCATTTCCACGTCGTTGACGAGCACCGGGTAGCGGCGCTGGTAGTCGATCGTCGCGGTCGCGCCGTACACGGCCGCCTGCGCATGCACGACTTCCTTGATGCGCGTCTCCAGCAGGTCGCGCACGTCGGGTTTCAGCGCGCGCACCGACAGGCGCATCTGCGCGCGATCGGGAATCACGTTCGGCGCCTCGCCCGCGTGGATCGCGCCGACCGTGACGATCGCCATGTCGAGCGGCGACACGTTACGCGACACGATCGTCTGCAGCGCCAGCACGATCTGCGCGCACACGACGACCGGATCGATCGCCTTGTGCGGCACCGCGCCGTGGCCGCCGCGGCCCTGCACGTCGATGACGACGGTATCGGACGACGCCATGAACGACCCCGGCAGGAAGCCGAATTTGCCGGTCGGGAAACCCGGCATGTTGTGCATCGCGAAAATCGCATCGCACGGGAACAGCTCGAACAGCCCTTCGTCGAGCATCTTCTTTGCGCCGCCGAGCCCTTCTTCCGCCGGCTGGAAAATCAGGTTGAGCGTGCCCGAGAAGCAGCGCTCGCGTGCGAGATGCTTCGCGGCCGCGAGCAGCATCGCCGTGTGGCCGTCGTGACCGCACGCGTGCATCTTGCCGGCGATCTTGCTCTCGTACGGCAGGCCCGTGGCCTCGTGGATCGGCAGCGCGTCCATGTCGGCGCGCAGGCCGAGGCGCTGCGTGCCGGTGCCGACTTTCAACTGCGCGACGACGCCCGTGCCGCCGAGCCCGCGGTGCACCGTGTAGCCCCACGACTGCAGTTGCTCGGCGACGAGGTCGCTCGTCGCGAATTCCTCGAAGCCGAGCTCGGGATGGGCATGGAGGCGGTGCCGGATCTCGATCATTTCGTCGGCGAGGCCTGCGGGAATCACGCTGTGCGTCACGGTGTCGTCTCCTGTTTCTGCGGGGAATGTGCAGGCAAGGATAGTCGGTTCACCGGCAACCGGGCAGACGGAAAGTCGTCACGGTAGCAACTGATGGTTGCCACATCTGGCGCCGCGTACGATATGAGCAAACCGGCCATCCGGATGACTGCCGCACGCGGCCCGGGCCCCGTGAAACTGTGGGCTCCACATCGACTTGAGCACCGGGATTCGACGATGACCGTTCAAGCATCCGGAATAATTCCAATACATCAACGTGTTGCTGGCGTTTGTTCATTTTTTGACGCTTGTACATTTATTGTGTACGCTAATGAAGAAGTGAACATACAGTCGCCTCCAATGCCCAAGCATGCCCCCCTTCCCATGTCGGAACAGCACGTGCTCGACGAGGCCTGCGCCGCGTTCGAACGCGCGACCCGGCGCTTCAGAGCGCGGCCCGTGCGCGTACCGGCCGCCTACACCGGGCCAGCCGACGCGATGATCCGCTTCGATGTTGCAGGGCACGTATTCGAGATGCCGGCCGCCGTGAGCCTGCGCGTCGAATCGCTGTCGGGCGCACTCGCGACGCTGCACCGCCGCGGCGTCGTGACCGCGACGCACGGCGAGCGGCCGCTGATGCTGATCGCGCCCTATCTTTCGGCCGAACTGGCCGCCGGACTGATCGATCAGGGCATCCCGTTTCTCGATACCGCGGGCAACGCGTGCCTGATTCAGCCGGAGGCGACCGTGATGATTGCCGGCCGGCCGAAACCCGCCCGCATACCACGCCGGCTGGCATCGCGCGCGACGACGCCAAAGGGGCTGGCCGTGATGTTCGCGGTCGCGACACAGCCGGGACTCGTCGCGCAGCCGTATCGGGCGATTGCGGCCGCTTCGGGCGTCGCGCTCGGCACGGTCAACCTCGCGATGGACGACCTGATCGCGCGCGGCCTCGTCGCGCAGCGCCGCAATGGCGAGCGCCTGATACCCGACTGGCCGCGCTTCGTGCAGGAATGGGTTGCGCTGTACCCGAGCCGCCTGCGTGCGAAACTGCCGCGCCGTCGTTATGCCAGCCTCGCACCCGACTGGTGGCGCGATTTCGATTTCGCGTCGTTCGATGCGCGACTCGGCGGCGAACCGGCAGCCGACCTGCTGACGCACGAACTGAAACCGGCCGCGATCACCGTCTATACGCACGGCGCGGTATCGAACCGCCTGCTGCTCCAGGCTCGCCTGCGCCCGGACGACCACGGCGACGTCGAAATCGTCGAAGCATTCTGGCCGCACTCGCCCGCGCTCGATTGGCACGAGCAGCGCGTGCCGCTCGTACCGCCGCTCCTGATCTATGCGGATCTCGTCGCGTCCGGGGACAGCCGCAACCTTGCCGCCGCCGAACGGATCCATGACCGATACCTCGCCCACCCGCCCGCTTGAAGTCGACGCGCGCCGGCCGCTCGACCCGGCGGCGGTCGCGCTGGTGCAAGCGGTCAGCCGTGCCTGTGCGCGGGTCGACACGGCCTTCGTCGTCGCCGGCGCAACCGCACGCGACATCCTGATGTGGCACGTCCACGGCATCCGGCCGGTGCGCGCGACCCGGGATGTCGACGTTGCGGTGTGCGTGGTGAGCTGGCCGTTTCACGCGCAGCTCGTCGATGCACTCGTCGCGACCGGGCAATTCACGCGCGCGTCGAAACAGCAGCAGACACTGCTGTTCGACAGCGGCACGCACGGTTTTCGCACCGAGCTCGATCTCGTGCCGTTCGGGCCGCTCGAAACGCCGCCGGGCGAGATCGCGTGGCCGCCAGGCGGCGAATTCGTGCTGAACGTGCTCGGCTTCCAGGAAGCGGTGGACTCCGCACAGCCGGTGTCGATCGACGCGCGCACCGTCGTGCCGGTGGCCAGCCTACCGGCGCTCGTGCTACTGAAGCTGCTCGCCTGGAAGGACCGGCGCGCACGCCAGAACAGCGACGCGTACGACCTGCTGTTCCTGCTGCGGAATTATCACGATGCAGGCAATCGCGAACGCATCTGGGATGCTGCCCCCGACCTGCTCGAACTGCACGCGTTCCAGCCCGGCCTTGCCGCCGCCGCGCTGCTCGCGCGAGACGCGAAACGGATCGCTTCGGCGCAAACACGCGACGCCATCCGCGTGCTGTTGTCCGACGCAGCGACCTATGCTGCGCTCGGCCAGGATCTGATGGCACGCGCGTTCGCGCTGTTGCCGGGTGAATTCAGCGATGACGCCAACCGATATCTCGACGCATTTCGCGACGTCTTTCTCGTCGATCCGCCCGCGCCCCACGCATGACGCGACGCGGTGAGCCGCAGCATCATCGCGCTTTCGCGCTGCCGCGCTCAGGCCGCCCAGTCTTCGAGCGACAACCCGGCCACCCGGCCGAACTCCCGGCCGTTGTGCGTGACGAGCACCGCACCGGCCGCGATCGCATGCCCGGCGATCGACGCATCGTTCGCGCCGATCGGCGTGCCGCGCGCGGCGAGATCAGCACGAATCGCGGCCGTGGCGTCGACGGCCGCCGTGTCCCACGACAGCACGCCATCGAGCCGCGAAACGAAAGCCGTCACGAGTTCCGCATGCTTCGGCGACGCCTTCCTGCCGACTGCGCCGAACCGCATTTCCGCATAGGTGATGGCCGACACGACGATCCGGTGCTGTGCATTGACGCACGACTGCAGCCGCGACAGCACCACCGGCGGCCGTTCGCGCATGATGAACGAACAGATGTTCGTATCGAGCATGTAGAGCGTGGTCACTGGCCGGACTCCGTCGGCGCGGCATCCCCACCGGAAAGGTCGAAACGGCCGGACTCGATCACGGCCGGGCGTTCGGCGAGGAAGTCGGCGTCGGCCAGCGGTTCGCTCGCGAACGAGAGCCACGTGGGCCGCACCGGCCGCAGCAGCAGCGTGTCGCCCTCGCGGCGGATCTCGAGTTCCGTCACCCCCTCGAACTCCATGTCCTTCGGGATGCGGATTGCCTGGTTACGGGCATTCTTGAAAATGGAAACAGTGCGCATGAGCCACCCCATGGGAGTACGATGCGCCCATTCTAGACATATGCTGGCATATGTCAATTTGAAGGGGC
Organism: Burkholderia sp. BCC1999; assembly: GCF_905339975.1. Lineage (NCBI taxonomy): Bacteria > Pseudomonadati > Pseudomonadota > Betaproteobacteria > Burkholderiales > Burkholderiaceae > Burkholderia > Burkholderia sp. BCC1999. Next base: position 38,202 of record NZ_CAJPHP010000012.1, read on the forward strand.
GCAAATCGGACGTCGCGCCCCACGCTGCCAAGGGTGTTTTTGTCATGTTGCCCGCCTGTCGTCGATGAAGAGAGCGATCCATTCTTCACGACGCAGGCCGCGCGGTCCATATCCCGAACGGCCGATGCCGGTACTGCACCGGACCGCGCGCAACGTCGCACCGACGCTGCGCCCCCGCCCCGTCACGGCAACCGGAAAGTGTCAAAGAACGTATCGCGCTCGATCACGGTGAGCGCCGCGCGCTTGTGCGGGAAATCGAACTCCTTCAGCGTGTAGAACCCGAGCCGGTGCATGTACGCGATGTGCCGCACGTGATCGACGCGCGGCTCGCCGACGAGCCGCTGCGTGCGCGGTTCGTCGACGAACATGTAGTGCAGCACCCCGCTCCACCACGCATGCAGCTTGCCGGCGCTCTGGAAGCGCGAGTCGCCGATCAGCAGGTGCAGCCCGCGATCGTAGTCATGCGCGTCGTAGAACGGCGCGAGGCGGTCCTCCTTCGCCCAGTAGAACTCGAAATAGCCGAACGGCGTGTCGTCGAAATAACCGATCATCGGATGCATGTGCGGATCGGCGAGCCGCTCGGCAAGGTACGCCGCATGCTCATCGCGCGTGCCGCGTTGGTCCCAGAAGTGCGCGACGCGATCGAGGTTCATCCAGCCGCTGAACAGGTCCGCATGCGCGTCGAGGTCGACGGTGCGCAGGCTGAACGTCATCCCCACCTGCGGCATGTAGCGCGCATAGATCTCGCCGGCCGGCGACGGCGGCCGCACCGGATGCCGGTGGCCGTTCGTGATCGCATAGCGCAGCGGCATCCCGCCCGATGCAGGCGCCTTCAGCCACGGTCGCGGGTTCTGCCAGAAGGTGGTGCGCGACACGGTGAGCCGCAGCGTGTCGCCCGCGACCTGCGCGCCGTCGATCACGCCCTCGCGCACCGCGCGCGCGACGTAAGATTCGACGGCTGCCGCGTCCGCGCCGGCGAGCGGCACCGAGATCGTCGCGACGTCATACCGCGTGTCGGTGTTGAACAACGCGACGAACGCCGCGAGCAGCGCGTCCGGCGCATCGTCGTGCCGCCATGCGTCGAGCGTGACGACCGCCACGGCCTGCCCCTGCGCGGCGCCGTCGAGCGCCGCAGCCACCTCCCCTTCGACGGCGTCGGCTGTGCCGGCCGGTTTCGTCAGCGTGTCTTCCATCACAGTGCTCCCGCGTCGTGGCGGTCGGCGAGGACATGCAGCCCTCGCTCGAGCGCCGGAAACAGGCTGCGCTGGAAGTTGTTCCAGCGCAGTTCGAGAATCGTGTCGTCCGGCGCGATCGGCGTGTCGAGCACGTCGCTGATCACCTCGCCGGAATCGATGCCGTTGTCGACGTAGTGAAACGATGCGCCCGTCATCGTCAGGGGCTCGACGGACGACGTCGTGCCGCTCGCCCAGTCGACCCGTTCGCCGCGCGCGCCGTGCAGCGCGTCGAGCGTCGCCCACGCGCCGCGCCGCTGGTAAGGCGAACCGTCGGCCGTGATGCCCGGGTGGATGTTCGCGATGCGCCGGTGAAAGCGCGCGCCGGGCCGCACGAGCTCGTCGAGGATCACGAGCAGTCCGTCGAGCACGACGATGTCGGCGTCGAGTTCGAGCAGGCGCTCGAGCAAACGGCGCTCGAACGCCTGCTTGGCCGCAGCGCGCTCGCGCGCGTCGCGCGGCAGCCGCCGGTACGTCGACGGAATCGAGCAGAACAGTTCGTCGACCGGCCGACCCTGCACCGTCAGGCCTTCCGGCAAAATCCACGGCCGGCCCGGCGTGCGTGCGAAGCCGTAGTCGGCGACCTTCGCGCGGTCGGCCGGCGAACCGTCGTCGTCGTCGACGATCACGCCCTGCAGCGTGTAGCGCTCGCCGAGCGGCGAGTCGTTCAGGCGCTCGACGAGGAATTCGAGCGGCGCCTTCATGTAGCGCGTGCCGCCCTGGTAAGCAACCGGCTGGCCGGCGCGATCGGCCGCGCCGTTGCGCAGCGACTGGATGTAGACGAGATTTTTCTTCGGCATGGATACGTCGTGGAATAAAGGACGAAGGCGCCGCGGCCGGCCCATACCGGCCACGAAGGCCGGCCGGCAGGCCGCGACGCGCGACGTCACCAGTTGTATTTCGCGGTCGCGATCACGGTGCGGTCGGTGCCGAACACGCAGACGTTGTACGACTGGCAACCGCTGATGTAGTGGCGGTTGAACAGGTTCGTCCCGTTCACGGCGAAGCGCCAGTTACGCATGTCGTAATGCAGGCCCGCGTCGAACAGCGTGACGCTCGAGACCGTCAGCGAGTTGTCGGCCGCCCCGGCCGACGCGCTCTGGTAGCGAATCCCGCCGCCGAGGCCGAAGCCCGCGAGCGGCCCCGTGTGCCACGTCCAGTCGGTCCACAGCGACGCCATCTGGCGCGGACGCGGAATGTCGACCGGCCAGTTGTTCAGCGATGCGTCGTTGGCCTGCACGTTCTTCACGTCCTGGTAGACGTAAGACGCGATCACCGACAGATTCGACGTGACCTTGCCGGTCGCGCTCAGCTCGATCCCGCGCGAACGCACTTCGCCGGTCTGGACCGACTTCGTGCCGGTATCGTCCTGGCTCGGCAGCGCCGACGTGAGCACGTTGGTCTGGTTGATCTGGTAGATCGCCGCATTCAGCATCAGGTTCTTGCCGGGCGGCTGCCAGCGCAGGCCGGCCTCGATCTGCTTGCCGCGCGTCGGCTGCGGCAGCCCGCCGCCGAGCAGGTTCACGCCGATCAGCGGGTTGAACGACGTCGCGTAGCTGATATACGGCGACAGCCCGTAATCGCCCTGGTACGTGAGGCCGACGCGGCCGGTGAACGCCGTGACGTCCGCCTTCGTCGACGTGCCGGCCGCGCGGTCGTCCATCCGCATGTTGACCCAGTCCTCGCGGCCGCCGAGCGTCAGCGTCCAGCGGTTCCACTTGATCTGGTCCTGCGCGTACAGGCCGAACGTGTTCATCGTCGTGTAGGTGTTCGTCCGGTAGGTGGTATCCGGATTCGAGAACACCGACAGCGTGACCGGCGCATAGACCGGGTTGTAGATGTTCAGCGGCGGCGCGGCGGCGAGCCATTCGCTGTCGGTCGCGGTCTGGCGGTTGTACTGGAAGCCGAGCAGCAGCGTGTGCTGGAGCGGGCCCGTTGCAAAACGGCCTTCCAGGTTGTTGTCGATGTCGAAGCGGCTGTAGTTCATCTGGAACACGCCGGCCCAGCGCGACACGTCGGTCGTGCTGCCGTCGACGAAGCCGTTGCCGAACACCGAGCCGTTGTCGAGCGACAGATGCATCAGGCGGGTGTTCTGGCGGAACGTCCATGCCGGCGTCAGGTTCCGCTCGAACTGGTAGCCGACCGACCACTGCTTCTTGCGGTAGTAGTTGAAGCTTCCGTCGCCTTCGTAGACGTCCTTGTTGATCTGCCCGTTCGGGTTCGGCAGCACGGTGCCTACCGCCGGCAGGAAGTTCGACGAGATGTCGCCCCAGTCCTGCAGGTACGTCGCGGACAGCGTCAGCGACGTATCCGCGTCCGGGCGCCAGCGGAACGACGGCGCGAGCGCGACGCGCTGGTCGTTGTTCGGGCCCGTCAGCGCGTTGCCGTCGCGCGCGACGCCCACGAACCGATACGCGTACTTGCCGTCCGGGTCGAGCTTGTCGCCCACGTCGATCATGAACTGCTTGCGCGCGTAGTTGCCGATCTGCACCCCGGCTTCGCGCACGCGCTCGCCGTCGGCGAGCTTGGTCTGCACGTCGATGATCGCGCCCGGGTCGCCCGCGCCGTACAGCACCGAGGTCGGCCCGCGCAGCACGCTGATGCTGTCGATCATGTACGGATCGACGCGCCAGCTCGCGAGGTTGATCGTGTTCGGCACCTGCAGCCCGTTCACGTAGGCGGTCGGCGTGAAGCCGCGCAACGCCGCGTACCAGTCCGAGCGGTTGTCCGAACCGTACGACGAGAAGCCCGGCACGTAGCGCAGCGCCGCGTTCACGTCGGTGGCGCCGGTCATCTCGATCTGCTGCGCGGTGACGACGTTGATCGTCTGCGGGATCTCGTTGAGCGGCGTGTCGGTCTTGGTGCCGCTCCTGCTGCGCTTCGCGACGAGCCCGACCGTGCCGTCGCCGGCCGAGGCCGCGTTGACGGTGATCGCCGGCAGCGTGCCGTTTTGCGCGCCGGTCGACGTACTGGCCGTCGCGCCGTTCTGTGCATTGCTGGCCGACGCCGCGGCGCCCGCGTTCACGGCCGGCGCCGTCTGGGCGAATGCGTGCCCTGCCGCCGCCGTACCGAACGCCACGCTTGCCGCGGCTGCGATCGCACGCAAACGCGTGCCTGTTGCCCACTCCATCTTTCTCTGCTCCACTTTTTTCATGCGGTCTCCGACCGCGCCTTTGTCAAAGAGCGAAAGCCATCCGGCCCGCGCTCACCCCGTTTTCTTGTCTTGCCTTGGCCGCGCCTTCGTCATGGGCGGGCGCGATCCCGTCTTCGAGCGACGCGCAGATCTCGTCCGCGCGGCGCGCCAGTACCGACAACAACGTGTCGGACAATCCATGGCTGTCTTCGCAGCAGCCTTGCAGGTAGATGCGCGGCGCGAAGGTTTCGGGCGTTGCGAGCAGGTAGTCGCGCGTGACGTCGCCGCGCGTGAGCGCATCGCCCAGGTGCGGCGCGATCCCTTCGAGCAAGGCCGAATGCGTGTCGCGGCGGTAGCCCGTCGCGAGCACGAGCGCATCGAAGCGCTCGACGCGCGTGGCGCCGCTCATCCGGTCTCGCAGCGTCAGCTCGATACGGCCATCGGCGGTACGCACCGCGGCCTCGATCGCGCTGTTCGCGAGCAGTGCGTGGCGCGGCGTGCCGTCGATGCGCTGCAGGTACAGCATTTCGTAGATCTGCTCGATCAGCGGCCGGTCGACCACCGCATAGTTCGTGTCGCGATAGCGGTCGAGCAGCGCGCGGCGCGCGTCGTGCGGCTGGGCATAGACGACGTCGGTGAACTCGGGGCTGAAGATCTCGTTGACGAACGGGCTGTCGTCGGCCGGCTTCAGCGCGCCGGCACGCATCACGAGGCTCGCGTCGACGTGCGGGAAGCGACGCGCGAGGTCGATGAACACCTCGGCCGCGCTCTGCCCCGCGCCGATCACCGCAACGCGGCGGCGCTCGCCGTCGGGCGAAGCGACGAGCCGGTCGATATCGGTCAGGTACGACGACGAATGGATCACGCGGTCGCGGCCGAGCGCGGCGAACGCGTCCGGAATCGCAGGCGTGCCGCCAACGCCGACCGACAGTGCGCGCGTGACGCGCTGGCGCTCGTGGCCGGCCGCGTCGCGCGACAGCACGCGCAGCGCGTCGATCCTCGCGCCATCGCCGCGTACCGGCTCGATCGCCAGCACGGTCTCGCTGTAGTGAACGCGGTCGTCGAACGCGTCGGCGACCCAGCTCAGGTAGTCATGGAACTCGACGCGGGTCGGATAGAAATTCTTCAGGTTGACGAATTCGTTCAGGCGGCCACGTTCGAACAGGTAGTTGATGAACGTGTAGCGGCTTTTCGGATCGCGCATCGTGACGAGATCCTTCAGAAACGAGATCTGCATCCGGCAGTCGTCGAGCAGCATCCCGCGATGCCAGCCGAACTCCGGCTGGCGTTCGACGAAGCAATGGGCGAACGTGCGCGCGCCGCTGCGCTCCGCGAGGCGCACGGCCAGCGCCAGATTCGACGGCCCGAAGCCGACGCCGATCAGGTCGAATACGGTTTCTCTCTGCATGTCTCAGCTCCCTTGTCGGTAAATCCGGCCCGTCAGACGTGACGGCCGGAGAAGAACGTCTCGCGCAGCGTGCGCATCCACAGCGGCTGCGCGTCGGCCAGCGCCAGACGGCGCTGCCGCGCGAAGCCATGCCGCGCGAGATGGTCGGCAACCCGCGCGTGGCCGGCCGGAACGGCACAGCCGACCGCTTCGGTACGCGGGTCGTCGAGAAACAGGTAATGCACGACGGACGGCAGCCATCCGGCCACGCGATGCGAGCCGCGCCAGCGCGACTCGCCGACCAGCATCCGCAGCCCGCGGTCGTAGTCGCGCGCCGCGACGTGCGGCGCGAGCGCGTCTTCCTTCAGCCACACCGCCTCGAAGTACGCGAACGGTTCGCCGTCGAAGCAGCCGACGAGCGGCGTCACGTGCGGATCGGCGTCGGGGGCTGCACCTGGCGCGCGTTCCGTGCCGCGTTGCGCAGGCTGCGCGCCCGGCCAGCCGTCGCGCACGCGCGGTTCGTCGAACCAGCGCGCGAGCCGTTCGGTGTCCTCCGCCGGCTGCCATCCGCGCAACGTGAAGCGCACGCCGAGCGCCGGCAGGTCGCGTGCGTAGACCTCGCCGCGCGGTGCGGGCGGCCGGCGCGGGTGACGCCGGCCGTCGGTGAGCATCGGCAGCGTCGCGCACGGCAGATGCGCGCCGACGAGCCACAGGTCGGCCTGTTGCGCCCAGCCGTCGCGCATGCAGCGGCCGCCGTCGGCGAGCACGCCGCTCGCGCGCAGCGCATCGAGTGCGACCGCCGGCCACGCGGCCGGGTCGAGCCGGATCGCCGCGTGGCGTGCGCTGTCCGAAAACGCCGCGGCCAGCGCCGCCAGCAGCGCACGGCGCTGGTCGGCCGGCGCCGCGCGATGGTTGTAAGCGACGAGGCGCAGCGCGCCGTCGTCGCCGAGTTGCGCGCGCAGCAATTGCGCGCCGATGCCGTCGCCCTGCGCGACACGGATCTCCGTGCCGTCGCGCACCGCGAACAGACCGTCCGCGAACGCGAGGCGGTAGGTATCGAGCATCGTGAAGCCGTCCGGACGCACTTCAGCCAGCATGGCGCGCCTCCTGTCCTGTTTCCGCTCGTGCATCGAGTCGTGCGCCGAGCGCCGCGAGCGTCGGCGACGCGAATACGTCGGCGACCGTCAGCGCGTGACCGGCACGACCGGCTGCGTCGACGAAGCGCACGATGTCGAACGACGTCGCGCCGGCTTCGAACAGGTCCGCATCGGGCTCGGGCGCGGCCGTCGCGAACGTGTCGGACCACAAGCCCGCGAGCGCGACCGCCGCATGCGACGACGGTGCGTGGCCCCGTGCCTCCGTGCTTGCATGTGCGCTGGACGCGGCGTGCGCGGCGGCACGTGCGTCCGGCACGCCGAGCGCCGCTTCCGACGCGCCGGCGAAGCGGGCAACTTCATCGTGATAGACATCGACGAGCGCATCGACGAAACCGCGGTCGAGCAGTTCGTCGGCATACGAAAACGCAGCGCTCACGCGCCCGTCCGGATGCTCGACGACATCCAGCTCGAGCGTGAACACCACGCGATGGCGCACGTCGTCGAATTCTGCAAGCGACAGGCCAGCCCAGTCGCGCGCGGCCGCACCGGTCGGACGCAGGTAGTTGAACATCACCTGGAACAGCGGATTGGCCTGTGCGGCACGCGGTACGCGCAGCGCGGCGACGACGTCGGCGAACGGCACGTCGGCATGTGCATACGCGGCGAGCGCGGTGTCGCGCACCTGCGCGAGCACGTCAGAGCGGCGATCGGCCGGGTCGATCCGCGTGCGCACGACGACCGAGTTGATGAAGAGACCGAGCGCCTCGCGGGCCGCGTCGCCGGCAAGCTCCCGCGTCGACGCAAGCACGCCGACCGGCTGGTCGGCCGCGCCCGTCGTGCGGAACAGCGCGGTATTGAGCGCCGCGTGCAGCAGCATCGGCAACGTGGCGTGCGCGGCCGATGCTGCGTCGCGTGCGGCGCGGATCAGGTGCGTGTCGAATTCGAACGCGATGCGGGCGGCTCGCCATTGCGGGTTGGCCGGCGCGCCCGCACGCTGCGGCAGCACGCGCGACGGCAGATCGGCCAGCGCATCTTGCCAATACGCGACTCGGGCAGGATGGCCGGACGCCGGCAGCACCAGCGGCAGGGCCGGTTGGGCGGTTTCCAGCGCCGGCACTGCGTTGCCTTGCACGCGGGCGACGTAGCGTGCGCGCACCGCGTCGAACCACAGATCGATCGATTCGCCATCCGACACGATGTGATGGATCGTCACCGACAGCACGTGGTCGTCCGCCGCGAGCCGCAGCACGCGGGCGCGCCACAGCGGCGTGTCGGCCGCGAGGTCGAACGACGTCAGTGCGTCCTCGTCGGTCAGCGCGGCGGCTCGGGCAAGCGCATCGGCTTGAGCCGACAGGTCGATCACCGGCAGTTCGACAGCAACGTCCGCATCGATCCGCTGGCCCGGCAGCGCGCCGTCGCGTGCAACGAGTCGCGCACGCAGCGCCGGATGCACGGCCGCGACATCCGAGAACGCCGCGCGCAGTGCATCGACGTCGAGCGGGCCACGCACACGCAGCTCGACCGGAATGTTGTACGCGGCGCTGTCCGGCTGCGCGCGCCAAAGGAACCACAGCCCGAGCTGCGCGGGCGACAGCGGCCACACGCCATGTGCGTCGGGCCTGGCCACCGCGACGCCCGGCGCCGCGGCGCCGGCATGCACCGCGCGCGGCGCATCGGCCACCTGCAGCGCGTATTGCGCCAGCACGGGGGCCTCGAACAGCGCGCGCACCGGCACGTCGCGGCCGAGTCGTTCGGCCACGCGCGTCGCGACGCGTACGGCGGCAAGCGAATGTCCGCCGAGATCGAAGAAGTGATCGCCACGGCCGACGCGCTCGAGGTTCAGCACGTAGCACCAGATCGCCGCGAGCGCGGCTTCGTCGCCGTCGCGCGGCGCCTCGTACGCACGTTCGACGCGCACCGGCGCAGGCAGCCGCGCGCGGTCGACCTTGCTGTTCGCGTTGCGCGGCAGCGCGTCGAGCACGATCAGTTGCGCCGGCACCATGTAATCGGGCAGCGTGCGGCGCAGGTGTGCGTCGAGCGTCGCGGCTTCGACCGGCTGCGCGGTGGCCTGTGCATCGGCGGTCAGTTCGACATACGCGACGAGCTGCGCGAGCGCACCCTGCCCGTGCACGACCGCGCACGCTTCGCGCACGGCGTCGTGCGCGGCCAGCTGCGCTTCGATCTCGCCAAGCTCGATGCGCAGCCCGCGCAGCTTCACCTGGTGATCGACGCGGCCGATGAAATCGAATACGCCGTCCGCGCGGCGGCGCACGAGATCACCGGTGCGGTACAGCCGCGCGCCCGGCGCACCGTACGGGTCGGGCACGAAGCGCTCGGCCGTCAGCGCCGGACGGTCGAGATAGCCGCGCGCGACGCCGACGCCCTCGCCGCCCAGATACAGTTCGCCGATCACGCCGACCGGCAGCGGATGCAGCCGCTCGTCGAGCACGTGCGCGGTGCGCGCGCCGACCAGCGTGCCGATCGGCAGATACGCGGCGTCGCCGAGGGTCGCGAGATCGTCGCCGGGCCGGAACATCCACAGCGTCGGCGTGATGACCGTCTCGGTCGGGCCGTAGCCGTTGACCACGCGCACGTTCGGCAGCGCGCGGCGCAGCATCGCGAACGCTTCGCGCGACGTCGCCTCGCCGCCGACGGTCAGCGAACGCAGCGTCGGCGGTGCGCCGTGCGCGAGCGCCCATTCGGCGAGTTGTGCGGCGCAGCCGGGCGGCACGTAGGTCATCGTCACGCCGTCGCGGACCATCATCGCGCAGGTCTGCGCGGGCGGCCACAGCACGTCGGCCGTCACCGACACGGCGGCGCCCGACATGTACTGCGAAAACCAGCCTTCGTGCGCACCGTCGAAGTTGACCGACTGGAACAGCAGGAACACGTCGCCCTCACCCGCGCCGTAACGTTCGGCGATCGCCGCGCAATGCAGCGCGAACGACGCATGGTCGACGATCACGCCCTTCGGCTTGCCGGTCGAGCCCGATGTGTAGATCGCGTAGGCCGCGTGGCCCGGCAGCACGTCCGGCAGCGCGACGTGCGCGGCTTCGTCGAGTGCATCGACTTCATCGGCACGCCACACGCGCAGCGCCGGCATTTCGGGCAGCGACGCGGCGCTCTTGCCGTCGGTCAGCACGTGCGCGATGTTCGCGTCGCCGACGATCTGCGCGAGCCGTTCGCGCGGATGCGCGGGATCGAGCGGCACGAACGCGGCGCCCGACTTCAGCACCGCGATCAGCGCAACGAGCAGGTCGACCGAGCGTTGCAGTGCGACGCCGACGCGCATCTCGGGCCGTACGCCGGTCGCGACCAGATGGCGCGCCAGGCGCGCCGCACGCGTGTCGACCTCACCGCGCGTCAGCGCGCGGTCGATATCGGCGACGCCGCGTGCATCGGGCCGCGCTTGCGCATGTGAAGCGATACGTGCATGCACGGGGACGAAGGGTTCTGCGTCGGCCACCCCTGCCGGTGCGTTCCACGCAAAGAGCTGCGCGCGTTCGTCGGCCGGCAGCCAGTCGAGATCGCCGACCGGCATGTCGGGGCGTGCAAGCGCATCGCCGAGCAGCGTGACGAAGCGCGCGGCCAGACGCGCGATCGCGTCGGCGTCGAACAAATCGAGTGCATAGATGAATGCCGCATCGAACGTGCCGTCTGGCGTCGCCTCGACGGACAGCGTCAAATCGAATTTCGCGGACGGCGTGCCGGACGGCAGCAACGCGGCCGCCGCCGCGCCGAGCGCCGGCAGCGCACGGCGCTCGCCATACGCGGCCATCACCTGGAATAGCGGATGGTGGCTCGCGCTGCGCGGCACGCCGAGCGCATCGACCACCTGTTCGAACGGCACATCCTGATGCATCTGCGCGTCGACGAGTGCGCGCTGCGTGCGCGCGACCAGCGACGAGAAATCGCCGTGCGCGGGCACGTCGACGTCGATCGCCAGCGTATTGACGAAGAAGCCGATCAGGCCGGCTACTTCCGCGCGTTCGCGGTTTGCGGCCGGCACGCCGACGCAGATCCGTGCGTCGCCGGTCGCGCGTGCCAGCAGCGCATCGAGCGCGGCGAGCAGCACGGCGAACGGCGTCGCGCCCGATGCAGCGGCAAAGGCACGCAGTTGCGCGCCGACGCGCGCGTCGAGCGAAAACACATGGCGCGCACCGCGCGCGCTGCGGCGCGCCGGCCTTGCGGTCGCGCCCGGCAGCGTCAGCACGCCGCGCTGTGGATCGAGCCGTTCGCGCCAGAACGCGAGCTGGCGATCGCGCTCGCCGGCATCGAGCCAGCGGCGCTGCCACAGCGCGTAGTCGGCGTACTGGATCGGCAGCGGCGCGAGCGGCACCGGCCGGTCGGACGCATACGCACGATAGAACGCCGCGAGCTCTTCCAGCATCACGCCCGACGACCAGCCATCCGACACGATGTGATGCACGGTCAGCGCGAGCCAGTGATGCGTCGCGTCGAAGCGCACCAGGTGCGCACGCACGAGCGGCGCCGCGCCGAGATCGAACGGCTCGGCTTCGTCGGCCGTCGCGACGGCTTCCGCGCGCGCCACGCGCTGTGCGTCCGGCAGCGCTTCGAGATCGGTTTCGCGCCACGGGCAGCGCAGCGGTGCGTGGATCGTTTGCGCGACACCGTCCTGCGCTTCGTCGAAGGTCGTGCGCAGGGCTTCATGACGGGCGATCAGCGCATCGCATGCGAGCCGCAGCGCGTGCGCGTCGAGCGGGCCCGTCAGCGCCAGACGCTCGGTGATGTGATACGCGTCGGGCGCATCGATCAGCCGCGCGTGCAGCCATAGCCGCGTCTGCGCGAACGACGCCGGCACGCGTTCGCTGCGCGGCGTGCGCGGCGGGATCGGCAGCACGCGGAAGTCGATGCCGGCCGCGCCGAGCTTGTCGATGAAGACCGCGCGCTGCGCGTCGGGCAATTGCGCGAAACGCGTCGCGAGCGCGAGCCAGTCGGGTTGAACCTTCGTCATCCGTCGTCCTTATTGGGTTTCCAGTTCGCCGAGCAGCGCGTCGATCGCGCTTGCCGCATCGGTCTCGCCGCGTGCCGCGCAAGCCGCGTCGATTGCTTCCGCGCAGCGCGCCAGCGTGCGCGTGTCGAACAGCGTGCGTAGCGGCAGCGCGAGCCCCCAGTGCAGGTTGGCCTGCGCATGGGCCTGCGTCGCGAGCAGCGAGTGACCGCCGAGCAGGAAGAAATCGCCGTCGCGGCCGATCGCGTCCACGTGCAGCACGCGCTGCCAGATCTCCGCAAGCGTGCGCTCGGTATCGGTCGCGAGTTCGACGGCTTCGGCCGTTGCGCGCACCGGCGCCGGCAGCGCATGGCGGTCGCACTTGCCGTTCGGCGTGACGGGCAACGCGTCGAGCTCGATCAGTTGCGACGGCACCATGTACGCCGGCAGTTGCGCGCGCAGTGCGTCGAGCAGCGCCGCGTGATCGAGCGGACCGGTGTCGCCACGGGCGACGTAGCCGATCAGTTGCTCGTCGCGCACGATCACGACCGCATCGTTCACGCCGGGCGCCGCGCGCAGCAGCGCTTCGATTTCACCCGGTTCGATCCGCTGGCCGCGCAGCTTCACCTGCGTGTCGACGCGGCCGAGGTAGTCGAGCGCGCCGTCGGGGCGCCGGCGCGCGAGGTCGCCGGTGCGGTACATGCGCGCGCCCGGCACGAACGGATCGGGTACGAAGCGATCGGCGGTCAGCGCCGGACGGCCGAGGTAGCCGCGCGCCAGGCCCGCGCCCGCGAGATACAGTTCGCCGGTCGCACCGGCCGGCACCGGCTGCCAGGCCGCATCGAGCACGTGCAGTTGCAGGTTCGCGATCGGGTGACCGATCGGCACCGCGACCGCGTGCGCATCGTCAGGGCCGCAGGTCCAGTGCGACACGTCGATCGCGGCTTCGGTCGGCCCGTACAGGTTCACGAGCGTTGCATTCGGCAGCAGCCGCGCCATCTTCGCGACGAGTTCGGGGGCGAGCGCCTCGCCGCTCGCGACGATCAGGCGCACGGTGTCGCATTGCGCGGCGGCCGAGAAGTCGTCGAGATGCGCGGCGAACGCGGCCAGCATCGACGGCACGAAATGCAGCACCGTCACGCCGTGCGCATGGATCGCGGCAGCGAGACGCGCCGGGTCGCGATGGTCGCCGGGCGCGGCGATCGCGAGCTTCGCGCCGATCGCCAGCGGCCACACGAACTCCCAGACCGACACGTCGAAGCCGAACGGCGTCTTGTGCAGCACGACGTCGTCTCGCGTCAGCCGGTATGCGTGTTGCATCCACGCGATCCGATTCGCGAGTGCGCCGTGCGTGTTGCCGGCGCCCTTCGGCTTGCCGGTCGAGCCGGACGTATAGATCAGGTAGGCGAGCCGTGCGTCGTCGATCGTCGCGGCTTCGCCTGCGGGCAGATCGTCGACTTCATCGGCAAGCAGGTCCGCCACCGTCAGCAACTGCGTGTCGGCGCCCTCGCCCAGCGCGGCCTCGACCTGCTCGCGCAGATGGGCCTGCGTGATCGCGACGGCCGGCCGCGCGTCGCGCAGCAGGTAGGCGATGCGCTCGGCCGGATAGTCGGGATCGACCGGCAGGTACGCGGCACCGGCCTTCAGCACGCCGACGAGCGCCATCACCATGTCGAACGAACGCTCGACGCACAGCGCGACAGGAGTGTCGGGCTGCACGCCACGCCGGCGCAGCGCGGCCGCGATGCGCGACGTCGCTGCATCGAGTTCGCGATAGGTCGCGCGATGCACGCCACCGTGTACGTCCGCGTATTCGAGTGCGATCGCGTCGGGCGTATCCCGTGCCGCGTCGGCGAATTGCAGGTGCAGCGGCTGACGTTGCGACGCTGGCCACGCGTGCACCGTATCCTGGGCGAGCGCAAGCGCGTCGCGGGTGGCGTCGTCGGCAATCGACAGCGTGCCGAGCAGCGCGTCCGGCGTACGGGCCAGTGCATCGAGCACACTGGCAAACGCACGGTGCCAGGTCTCGACCTGCCGCGCATCGACGCGTGCGGTGTCGTAACCGTAGTCGATCGCCAGTTCGGCGCCGCTCTCGATCACGAGCGTCAGCGCGAAATCGGTCGACTCGATGCTGCGTACGCCGCTCAATGCCAGCGCACGCGGATCGGCGTCGCGCGCCGTGTCGTCGACCGGGTAGTTCTCGAACACGACCAGCGTATCGAACAGTGCGCCGCCCGCACCGCGCGCCCAGCGCTGGATGTCGGCAAGCGGCGTGTGGGCATGCTCGGCGGCGGCCGCGTTCTCGCGTTGCAGCGTCTGCAGCCAGTCGGCCGCGCGTTGCTGCGGCGCCGGTGCGGTGATGACCGGCAGCGTGTTGATGAACAGGCCGAGCACCGAGTCGACGTCCGCGAGCGCGTCGGGACGACCCGCGACGGTCGCGCCGAACGCGACGGCCGGCTGGTGCGTCATCCGCTGCAGCGCGAGCGCCCATGCGCCCTGCACCAGCGTGTTGACGGTCAGCTTCAGCGTACGCGCCGTCTGCGCGACACGCGTCATCGTGTCCGCATCGAGCGTCGCGCGCCACGTGACCATCTCGGTATCCGCCCGATCGGCCGTTCGTTCCGCGATCAGCGTCGGTGCATCCAGGCGGGCAAGACGCTCGATCCAGAAACGTTCGTCGGCGTCGCGGTCGCGCGTGCCGAGCCATGCGATGAAATCGCGGTAGCGCAACGCCGGACGGCTCGCGAACGGCGACACGGCGTCCGGGTCGCGATAGTCGCGCAGCACGTCGGCGAGCAGGCGTGCGGTGCTCCAGCCGTCAAGCAGCACGTGATGGCGCGTCCACACGACGCGCCATGCGTCGGCCGACACGCGGATCAACGTGAGCCGCATCAGCGGCGGCTCGCGCCAGTCGAAGCCGCGCGCGCGGTCGGCGGCAAGCCAGGCGTCGAAATCGGCGTCGAGCGTGTCGCCGCGCTCGCGCCAGTCGAGCTGCTCGACCGGCATCCGCGCGTGACGGTGCACGCACTGCAGCGGCGCGGCTTCGTCCGGCATCACGCTCGTGCGCAGGATGTCGTGACGCGAAACGGACGCGTCGAACGCGGCCGCGAGCCGGCCGGCGTCAAGCGCGGTCGCGGTTGCGACGAGCTGGTTCACGTAGCTCGCGTGGCCCGGCGCGAACAGCGCATGGAACAGGATGCCCTGCTGCATCGGCGACAGCGGATACACGTCGTCGATCGCTCGCCAGTCGAGCGGCGTGCGCTCGATCGCGGCCTGCGTGAGACCGGCGGCCTGTGCCAGCGGGAAATCGCCCGGCGTCGCACCGGCGCCGCGGTGTGCAATGCGCGACGCGCACGCTTCAACGAGTTCGCGCAGCGCCGCCGCGAAGCGTTCGGCAAACGCGTCGATCGTCGCGCGCTCGAATTGCGGCGCGCCGTAGACCCAGTGCACCTTCAGCATGCGCGCGCCGTCGCGGTCCGTATCGAGGTACGCGTGGATCGCCAGCGTATTGCCGAGCGGGCCTTGCGGATCGCGTTCGACGCCGGTGCCGCCGAAGCGCGGCACGAGCGTGGCGTCGCGCGGCGCGTCGAACTGGCCGAGATAGTTGAACGTGACGTGCGGGCGCGGCACGGCGGCCAGCGCCGCGCGCGTCGCCGCATCGCCGTAGTGTGCGAGCACGCCGAAGCCGAGCCCTTTGTGCGGCACCGCGCGCAGCGTGTCCTTGACGGCGCACAACGTGTCGCGCGCTGTCGCCGCGACCGGCAGCGTCACCGGGTAATGGCTCGTCAACCAGCCGATCGTACGGCTCGCGTCCGCGTCGTCGAACAGCGCTTCGCGGCCATGCCCTTCCAGCTCGACGCGGCACGATGCGGCGTTGCGAGCGCCGGCCAGTGCCAGCGCGAGCGCCGCGCCCAGCAGTTCGATCGTCTGCGTGCGGTAGGCGGCATGCGCATCGGTCAGCACCGTGCGGGTCAATGCCGCGTCGATCGTCTGCACGACGACGGCCGCATCGGCGTTCGTCGCCGCTGCGCCGGGATGATCACGTACGACGTCGTCGCCCTGCGCCATGCCGGCCCAGTATGCGGTTTCGGTTGCGAACGGCGATCCCGGTTCCGTCGCGGCACGCGCGAGCCGTGCGGCCCATGCGTCGGCACGCAGACCCGGCTGCGACAGGCGGATCGGCGAACGGTCGCAAGCGGCGCGGTAGGCCGTGTCGAGGTCGTCGAGCAGGATGCGCCACGACACGCCGTCGACGACCGCGTGGTGAATCGCGAGATAAAGCTGCGTCGAACCGTCCGGCAGCCGTGCCGCACACGCGCAGGCGAGCGGCCCGCGGCCGAGGTCGAGACGGCGCTGCAGCGCGTCGAAGCGTGCGAGTGCGTCGGCTTCGTCGTGTGCGGCGACTTCGACGAACGGCAGCGCATCGTACGGCTTCGCGGCATCGCTCGCGTGCCACGTGCCGTCCGCGCCGCGCGCGAAGCGCTGGCGGAATGCGTCGTGATGCGTCAGCAGCGCGTCGAAGGCGCGCGCGAATGCGTCGGCATCGAACGAACCGCGCGCGTCGAATGCAACCGACTGGTTCCAGTGACCGGGGTGCGGGATATCGAGCGCGAAGAAGCGTTGCTGCGCGGGCGTCAGGATCGGTGCGGCAGCCGGCGTCGCGGCTGCCGTTGCGGCCACGCTCGCAGGCGGCACGGCGGCGGCCGTGTCATCCGTCTTCGCGATGCGCGCGAGTTCGGCGACTGTCGGGCCGTCGAACAACTGCTTCGGCGTGAAGCGCACGCCACGCTTGCGCGCGCGGGCGATCACCTGCAGCACGAGGATCGAATCGCCACCGAGTTCGAAGAAGTTGTCGTCACGGCCGACGTGCGGCGCCTTCAGCACGGCCTGCCAGACTTCGGCAAGCACGGTTTCGACCGCGCCCTGCGGTGCGTCGCCGGACGCGGCCGCAACCGGTGCGGCAGCCAGTTCGCGCAATGCCGCGCGATCGATCTTGCCGTTTGCCGTCACCGGCAAGCGAGCCAGCGCGACGAACTGCGCCGGCACCATGTAGTCGGGGAGCTTCTCGGCAAGCGCCGCCCGCACGGCGGCCTCGTCGAAGTTCGCGCCGTCGCGCATCACGACGAACGTCGCGAGCCGCAGGCGGCCGTCGTGTTCGATGGCAAGCGTTTCGGCCTGCGCGACCGGGCCGGCTGCACGCACCGCCGCACTTACCTCCCCCGGTTCGACGCGGTAGCCGCGGATCTTCACCTGGTCGTCGATGCGGCCGAGGAATGCGAGACGTCCGTCCGCGCGCAACCGCACGCGGTCGCCCGTGCGATACAGCCGCGCACCGCGCGTGAACGGATCGGGGACGAAGCGCTCGGCGGTTTGCGCCGGGCGGCCGAAATAACCGCGCGCGACGCCCGGCCCGCCCAGATACAGCTCGCCCGTCGACCCGGCCGGCACGCACGCGCCGAATGCGTCGAGCACGAGCGCGCGCGCATTCGGCAGCGGCTGGCCGAGCGGCACGCCGCTCGCGGGATCGCGTGCATCGGCGGCAATCGACGCCGTGTCGCAGGCGATCGCACCGACCGTCGCTTCGGTCGGCCCGTAATGGTTGATCACGCGGCAGGCCGGTGCGAGCGCGGCCAGGCGCGCGACGAGTGCCCACGTGAGCGTTTCGCCGCCCGTCACGAGCGCATGGCGCGGCAGCACGTCGGCCGGCACGCGCGCGTCGAGCAGCGCTTGCAGGTGACTCGGCACGATCTTCAGCACGCCGACTTCCCGGCGGCGCATCTCGTCGGCGAACAGGTCCGGATCGAACGCGCAGGCGGCCGGCAGCAGGTGCAGCGTGCGGCCCGCGCACAGCGCGCCGAACAGCGTCGTGTGGCCGAGGTCGGCCGCGACGGTCGAGACCATCGCGAACGATGCGTCGGGTGCGAACGCGAGTTCGTCGAGCATCCCCTGCACGTAGTCGGCCAGTGCGCCGTGCGACACGACGACGCCCTTCGGCGTGCCGGTCGAACCCGACGTATAGATCAGGTACGCGCCCTGTTCCGGGTGCGGCGCGACACGCACGCCGGCCGCGTGGGCGAGCGTCGCATCCTGCGCGAGCGTGTCGACGTCGAGCGGCTGCGTGTCGATACCGGCCGGCCACGCGGCCGTGTCCGCGACGAGCGCCCAGCGTGCACCGCAGTCGGCCGCCGCGGCACCGAGACGTGCGGCCGGCTGCGCGGGATCGAGCAGCACGGCGAGCGCGCCGGCCTTCAGCGCCCCAAGCAGGCCGACGACGAAACGTGCCGACCGTTCGATGCAGACGATCACGGCCGCTTCGGCAGCCACGCCGCGCTGCGTCAGTGCGCGTGCGACGCGGTTCGTCGCGTCGTCGAGTTCGGCGAACGTCAGCGACGTCGATGCGTCGGAAAGCGCGACGCGATGCGGGTAGGAAGCTGCCTGCCGCGCGAACGCCGCGACGATGTCGGCGTGTTCGATGCGCAGCGCGCGTCCGTCGCGCGGCTGGCGCGATGCGGCCGATGCGTCGCACGGCAGCGTGGCCGTCGTGTGTTGCGGATCGTGCGCGGCTGCGCCGACGAGCGCCGCATAGCTGTCGAGCCATGCACGCGCGGTGTCGGCGTCGATGCAGTCGGTTGCATAAGCAGCGACCAGTTCGATGCCGTTCGCATCGTCGGTGAAATCCAGTGCGAAGTCGAAGCGCGCGGCGAGATCGGGCCCCGGCGTCGCGACCGCCGTGGCGCCCGGCAGCACGCTGTCGTGCCGCGCGTCGAACTGCTGCGCGAACTTCACGCGCAGCCATTCGTCGCCGCGCTTGACCGGCGGCTTCACCGCATCGACGACGCGCTCGAACGGCACGTCCTGGTGTGCGACCGCGTCGAGCGCCGCCGTACGCGCCGCGTCGACGAGCGCGCGGAACGGCAAGGTGGGCGCCACTTGCACGCGCAGCGCAACCGTATTCAGGAACAGACCCAGCAGCGCACGCGTTTCGGGATGCTGACGATGCGCGACCGGAACCGCGACGACGACATCCGTTGCGCCGGTCAGGCGCGACAGCCACGCGTCGAGCGCGGCCAGCAGCACCGTGAAGACGGTGGCCTGTGCGTCGCGTGCGAGTTGCCGCACATCGGCCGCCACCGCGTCGGGCAGACGCACCGACACGCGTGCGCCCCGCAGCGTGCGCACGGCGCCCGGCTGGCGATCGACCGGCAGCGCGAGCGGGCCCGGCACGTCGCGCAATGTGCCGCGCCAGTAGTCGAGCTGGCGTGCGCCCTCGCCGCCGGCCAGCATGTCGCGCTGCCAGTCGGCGTAATCGGCATACTGGATCGGCAGATCGGGCAGCGACGGTTCGCGGCCCTCGGCATACGCACCGTACGCGGCCGACAGTTCGTCGAACGCGCAGCGCGAGCTCCAGCCGTCGGTGATCGCGTGATGCGCGGTCAGCAGCAGGCGATGACGATCGTCGGCGAGCGCGACGAGCGTCGCGCGCAGCAGCGGGCCGCGCGCGAGGTCGAACGGTTCGGCCGCGTCGCGCTCGGCGAGGCGCGTGGCTTGCGCGTCGCGGGCAGCGGGCGGCTGGTCTCGCAGGTCGATATCGGCGATCGACACCGGCAGATGCGCATGAATCCGCTGCATCACGACGCCGTCGTCGTTGTCGACGAGCGTCGTGCGCCACGCTTCGTGACGCCCGATCACGTGATCGAGCGCGCGCTGCAGCGCGTCGCGGTCGAGTGCGCCGTCGATCGTCCACTGCGCGGCGATGTGATACGCGGCGCTCGCGTCACGCGTTTGCGCGAGCACCCAGAAGCGTTGCTGCGCAAGCGAGGCCGCACGGTCGACATGCGGTGCGGCCGATACAGCCGCATCGGCCGGTGCGCGGCGTGCGGAAATCGTGGCCAGCGGCTCGCCGGTCTCGCGTTCCGCACCATCGACCTGCTCGGCCAGTTCGGCCAGCGCCGGATCGGCGAACAACGTGTCGAGCCGCAGGTTCACACGCACGGTCGCCCGGATCGCGGCCTGCACCTGCATGACCGCGAGCGAATCGGCGCCCAGCGCGAAGAACCGGTCGTCTCGCGACGGGATGACGTCGAGGCCCAGCAGCGTTTGCCAGAGGCCGGCGATCTGCAGTTCGGTCGGCGTACGCGGCGCATCGCCGGTACCTTGCGTCGTGTCGCGGGCAGCGGCAATCCGTTCGCGCAGCGCAGCACGGTCGATCTTGCCGTTCAACGTATACGGCAACGCGTCGCAGCGCACGAACCGGTGCGGTTGCCACGCAGCCGGCAATTGCGCCGCCACGTGCGCCTTCAGCGCTGCATCGTCGACCGCCGCGCGCAGCGCGACGCATGCGATCAGCCGCGTCGGCCCGTTGCCGGTTTCGGCAACCACGGCCGCGTCGGCCACGGCCGGATGCGAACGCAGGCATGCGGCGATTTCCGCAGGCTCCACACGCACGCCGCGCACCTGAACCTGATCGTCGAGGCGGCCGAGGTAGTCGAATGCGCCATCGTCGCGCAGCCGTGCAAGGTCGCCGGTGCGATAGACGCGCGCGCCGGGTTCGCCATCCGCGTCGGGAATAAAACGTTCGGCGGTCAAGGCCGGGCGGCCGTGATAACCGCGTGCGACGCAGTCGCCGCCGAGCAGCAGCTCGCCTACGCCATCGGCCTCGGCGCCGTCGACACGCGCGACGCGCGGGCCGATCACGCGGCCGATCGGCAACGATGCATATGCGTCGTCCGCGGCCAGCACGGGCGTCTCGCCCGGTTCGACCGGCCACAGCATCGGCGAGATCACGGCCTCGGTCGGCCCGTAGCCGTTGATCAGCCATACCGACGGAAACGTGCCGCGCACGAATTCGAATGCCTGTTGCGGCAGCGCCTCACCGCCGAATGCGAGCACGCGCAGCGCCGGCGGCACGCCGTCGCGCGCGGCGACGGCCGCGAATTCACGCAGGTAGGCAGGCGGGAACGCGGCGACGTTGACCGACTCGCGCACGAGCAGCGCATGCGCGGCGTCCGGCGCGAACGGTTGCGGCGGCGCCACGACGATGCTGGCGCCGACGGCGAGCGGCGCGAGCCAGCATTCGTGCGCGGCATCGAAATTGACCGACGCGAAATGCAGCAGGCGGTCGCCGGCCTCGATCGGCAGCGCGGCCGCGAGCGCGGCGCAATGTGCGGCAAGCGGCCCGTGCTCGACGACCACCGCCTTCGGCGTGCCGGTCGAGCCCGACGTATAGATCATGTAGGCGGCCGAACGCGGATGGACCGGCACCGCTTCGTCGTCGGCGCCGGGAGCCGGGCTGTCCACGGCTTCGGTTGCGGGGTCGAACGCGTGTTCGAACGGCGTGCCGAGCGCTGCACGGCCGGCGGCATCGACGATGCCGTGGCGCAGTTGCGCATCCTGGACGATCCAGTCGAGGCGCGCGGCCGGATGGCGCGGATCGAGCGGCACGAACACGCCGCCCGCCTTCAACACGGCCAGCAGCGCGACGAACAGTTCGCACGAACGCTCGACACACACGCCGACCCGCACTTCCGCGCCGACGCCGGCTGCGCGCAGCCGCCGGGCCAGGTGCGACGCTCGTGCGTCGAGTGCGCCGCGCGACAGGCGCAGGTCATGCTGGAAAGGGACCGCGATGGCGGGTGCGTCGGGCGCGATGCGCGCCAGTTCGCGGATTCGGTGATGCAGCGCAGTCGGGAAACTCGTCATGTGCGTGAAGTCCTTCGGTCCGGCCGCTTCGGCCAAGTCTCGGGGCCGCTTGGGGCGGCTTCACTGGTGTGACGAACGACGCGGCCGATTTTTTACCGTTTTGTGCGCAAAGTGCGTGCGGCCGCATTTTTTTGACGGTGCTGCTAAATATTTGCGCGGCCCGTTCGTCTATCAGGGAGGAAAGCCGCAACGGGGCTCCGCCTCGCCCGCTGCTTTCGCGTCAGATTTGCCGTTTCCGCGTTTTTTGCCTGCCTTCCCTTTACCGACGTTGCCGATGACAGCCGCCCACGAGCCTTCTTCCCCGCCGTCCCTCGACGCTTCCCCCGGCCGCCCCGCTGCGCGCCTGATCCTTGCACTGCTGCGCGAAAGCCGCGTGTCGCTCACGCTTGCGCTCACTGCATGCGTACTGAACGGCGTCGCGAGCGTGCTGCTCGTCGCGACGCTGAACCGCGCGCTGTCGCAACCGGGCGCGGCCGATGCGTCGCTCGCGTGGCGCTTTGCACTGTGCGCGGTGATCGCGCTCGTCACGCGGATCGTGTCGGGCACGTTGTTCGCCCGCCTGTCGCAGGACACGATGGCGCGGTTGCGCGTGCATCTGGCGCGGCGCGTCGGCGCGGCCGAGCTGCGCGACATCGAGCGGATCGGCGCGGCGCCCGTTCAGTCGGTGCTGACCGACGACGCGACCAACGTGTCGATGCTGTTCTTTGCGCTGCCGAACCTGGTCATGCACGGCTCGATCGTGTTCGGCTGCCTCGGCTATCTCGCGTGGCTGTCGTGGCCCGTGTGCCTGCTGGCGCTGGCCGCGATCATCGCCGGCTCGCTCGGCTACCACACCGGCGACCGCCGCGCGATCGCGTCGCTCGAGGCGGCCGGCCAGGCGCAGGACCGCCTGTTCGGCTATCTGGGCTCGCTGTTCTCCGGCGCGAAGGAGCTGAAGCTGCACGATGCACGCGCCCGCCAGTTCGTCGACGGCCAGCTGGGCGCCGCGATCGGCGAAGTGCGCGACCACCGCCGCCGCGCGTTCAGCGCGTATGCGGTCGGGGTCGGCTGGATCATCTTCCTGTTCTACGTGTTCCTCGGCGTCGCGTCGTTCTGGCCGCAGCTCGGCGTGCATGCCGACCCGGCCGCGGCCGCCGGCTACGTCGTCGTGTTCCTGTTCATGCTCGTGCCGCTCGACGGCCTGTTGAACAACCTGCCGACCGTCAATGCCGCACGCGTGTCGCTCAAGCGGATCGAAGACGTGATGGCCGAATTCGGCGCGCTGCGCACGGTGCCGCCCGCGGCCGATGCGCCCGACGTGCCGCCGGCCGGCGCCGTCACGCTGCGCGGCGTCACGCACGCGTACTTCCACGAACGCGACGAGCGGATGTTCAGCATCGGGCCGATCGACCTGACGATCAAGCCGGGCGAGCTCGTGTTCATCGTCGGCGGCAACGGCAGCGGCAAGACGACGCTCGCGAAGGTGCTGACGGGGCTCTACGAGCCGGAGGAAGGCACGATCGAGGTCGACGGCCGCATGATCGGCTGGCGCGAACGTGCCGCGTACCGGCAGCGCTTCAGCGCGGTATTCAACGATTTCCACCTGTTCGATGCGCTGCTCGGCATCGTCGACCCCGACGCTCCGTCCCGCGCACAGGCCGATGCCCGCGCGAACGCGCTCGTCGCGAAGCTCGCGCTCGACCACAAGGTGAAAGTGGTCGACGGCGCGTTCTCGACGCGCGCGCTGTCGACCGGGCAGCGCAAGCGGCTCGCGCTCGTCGTCGCCTATCTGGAAGACCGGCCGTTCTACCTGTTCGACGAATGGGCGGCCGACCAGGACCCGTCGTTCAAGGCCGTGTTCTACGAACAGCTGCTGCCCGAGCTGCGCGCGCGCGGCAAGGCCGTGATCGTGATCACGCACGACGACCGCTACTTCGATCTCGCCGACCGGCTGCTGAAGCTCGACAACGGGCGCATCGTCAGCGACACGATGCCTGCGCGCCTGCGTGCGCAGGATGGCGTCGATGCGCTGAGCGCTTAAGAAACAGTCGAAAAAATCGCCGACGCGCTGCAATGGCAGTGCGTCGGCGATTTGCATTTCGGAAGGGAATATTGCCGATGCGTGGCGCCCCAGTCACGCCGGCCACGTCGATTGCGACACCCTGCCCGTCACGTCTTGCTCACGGCCGGCAGCTTCAGCATCGTGTCGGTCATCACGTCGGCCAGTTTCAGCGCCGACATCGGCCCGCCGAACCCCCAGATATTGCGTTCGATCAGCGCGATCCGGTGTTCCTTCATCGCGGGGACGAAACGCCACACCGGCGAATCGAGTTTCGCGGACAGCGGCACGTCCAGCCCCGATGCGGTCACGAACATCACGGCCAGGTCGCGCTGCCGGAGCAGATCGGCCGATGTCACGTACAGCGTGCCTTCCCGCGTCGGCTTCTGCGGCCACGGATCGAGCCCGAGCGCACGCGCGAGGCCAGCGGACGTGCTGTTGCCCGTATAGGCCCAGTAACGATCGGGCAAGCCGAGATCCTGCAGCAGCGCGACGCGCTCGCCTTTTCTGCCCGCGGCCGCGAGCCGCGCCGCATTGCGCGCGATGCCCGCATCGAGTTGCGCATCGACCGCCTGCGCACGCGCATCGCGCCCCGTGACCGCGCCGATCGTCCGGAAGATCTGCCGCATCCAGTCGAGCTGCGTGACGGGGATACCGCCGTCGGACACGTTCGGGCTGAACTGGAACAGGATCGTCGGCGCGATCCGGTCGAGCGCCGCGAAGATCGGCGCATGGCGGAAGCCGACGCCGATGATGAGATCGGGCTTGACCGCCGCGATCGCCTCGAGCCCCGGCTCCTGTCGCGAGCCGATGTCGGTCACGTGCGCGAGCCGTTCGCTCTGGTAGCCGAGCCAGCCCGGATAGAACGCCGTATCGGCCATCCCGACCGGCACGATGTCGAGCGCGATCACGCTCTCCGCGAACATGAAGTCGAGCGCGACCACGCGCTGCGGCCGCACGGGCATCGTCGCGCTCGCCTGCGACACGACGGGATTGCCGGCCAGCGACACCGCGCCCGGTGCACGCACGCCCTGCGCGCGATGTGCATCGAGGGTCGCGGCAACCGCGCCGGACGATGCGCCGAGCGCACCGCAGCACGCGGCGCCGAATGCCGCCGCAAGCGCGCCGAGCGCATGCCGGCGGCCGGCGTGCATCACCGGATCGCGTCCTGCTCGGCCAGCGCCGCGTCGTCCATCGTCAGTAGCAGGGGGCAGCTTCCACACAGTTGCGTTTCTCCAGGAATTTCATAGCGCAGGCAGCACACGCGACGCGCGCGAAACGGCGTCGGCAGCAGCGCCGAGCGCGGCACGGCGTCGCGCACGGGCATCCGCAGCGGATTCGGTTCGCCGCGTACGCAGGCTGAACCGAACAGCCAGTCCGCGTCGCGGACGGGATCGGCCGCGTACGGCAGCGCACGATACGTGGCGAGCAGATAGTCGAGCAGATTGCCTGCGTTGCTCCACAGCACGCGCGGCGTGACGCGGCCCATCGCCGCGAGCAGGTCGATCACCGCGCCGAGATGCGCGATGAGCGGTGCATAGCGCGGCGCCGGATCGTCGCACGGCGCGCCGAGCGCGTCCGGCGCGAAATACAGCGCGGCAGGCATGCCGTCGTCGAGCGCAACGAACGTACGCTCCGGGTTCATGTCGAGCGGCCGGCCGAGCGTCAGCGCGGCAACGACACCCGCCGGCGCCGCGCGGCCGAAATAGTATTTGCTCCATTGCGACATCAGCGCGCGCGCATGCTGCGCGGGATCGCCGCCGTAGTGGTCGACCATCGCGCCGAGCACCGCGTCGCGATGCGCGGGCAATGCGCTGACGGGTACGACGATACGGCCCGGCATGTGGGCATCGTCGGGCATGCCGAGCCAGACGACGTCGAGATGGTCGGCGAACGGTTCCGGCGCGAACGCCGCAAAGCGCGTGGCGCGCGTGCCGTCGAGCGCCGGGGTCATCGCCCTGCGCGCCGCGCGCGGCGCCCCTCGAGAATCAAAAGGCCGAGCAGATACGGCGCGCCGATCAGCGCGGTCAGCACGCCCGCCGGCACTTCGCGCGGCGCAACGACCGTGCGCGCCGCGAGATCCGCGATACCAAGGATCAGCGCGCCGCACGCAGCCGCGAGCCACAGCCGCGTGCGATGCCGGCGCGCGCCGAGCATCGTCGCGACGTGCGGCGCCATCAGTCCGATAAAGCCGACCGGCCCGACCGCCGCGACGGCCGCACAGGCGGCGAGCGTCGCGATCGTCAGCGCGAGCGGCCGCAGCACGGCCACCGGCAGACCGAGCGCGGCCGCCTGGTCGTCGCCGAGCGCGAGCATGTCGAGCGGCTTCGCGAGCCATGCGAACACGGGCACCGCGAGCACGCACCACGGCAGCAGCATCGACACCTCGCCCCAGCTGCGGCCATAGGTACCGCCGACGAGCCACACGACGAAGCGCGCGGGCTGCACGCTTTCCTGCGTGATCAACCATTGCGCGAGCGTGGTCCACAGCGCGCCGATCACGATGCCCGTCAGCGCGACCGCGAGCGGTGCATAGCGATGCCGGTGATTCAGCGCGAGCGTGATCGCGAGCGACAGGCCGCCCCCGATCAACGCGGCGGCCGCAAGCGTCACATGGCCCATCAGCGGCCACGTCGACAACGCGAACAGCGTGACGAGCCCCGCGCCCTGCGTGACGCCGAGCACTTCGGGGCCCGCGAGCGGATTGCGCACGACGCTTTGCATCGCGACGCCGCTGACGGCGAGCAGCGCACCCGCGAGCAGCGCGCACAGCAGGCGCGGCATGCGCAGGTCGATCAGCATCCGCGCGAGCGCGTCCTGGCCCGACAACGCGGCCGACCAGCGCGCGGGCGACAACCACTCGGGGCCGGCCGACACGCCGACCCACACCACGAGTGCGCCGACCACGACGAACAGCGCCGTGCGCAGCGGCCAGCCGAGCCGTTCGAGCCAGCCGACGAGCCGCGTCGAACCGCCACCCGCCGCGCGTTCTGCATCCGCATGCAGCACGCCCGACCATGCGGCGCCGCGCCGGATCATCGCGAGCATCAACGGTGTGCCGACCAGCGCGATCGCGACGCCGGTCGACAGCGTCGCGTCGAGGCCCGACGCGAGCACCGCGCTGTCGGTGACGAGCACGAGCGCGCCGCCGGTGAGCGCCGACAACGGCACCAGCACGCCGAGCCGTGCCGCACGCGCCCCGCGTACCTGGCGCAGCAGGTTCGGCGCGACGAGGCCGACATACGACAGCGGGCCCGCGATGCTGACGGCCACACTGGTGAACGCAACCGCGACGATCGTCGCGGCGAGCCGCGTCGCGTCGACGCGCACGCCGGCTGCTGCCGCCGCGTCGTCGCCGAGCGTGAGCGGATTCAGCGGCCGGATCACGAACGGCAGCGCGATGAGCGGCACGACGAGCCAGCGCGCGGCGAGCGCGAGGCCCGTGGCGCCAGGCTGGTACAAGCTGCCGTTGGTCCACAGCGCGGCGCCCGCGATGTTCTGTTCGAAGAACGCGAGCACGAGCGTCGACAGCGCGGCGAACAGCAGCATGCACACGCTGCCCGCGAGCACGAGCCGCAGCGGCGTCGCACGCCAGCCGCCGGCCGCGACGATCGCGCACGCGGCGGCGGCCAGCCCGCACACGAACAGCAGCGGCACCGTCGCGACGCCGGCCAGCGCCGGCACGAGCATCGCCGCGAGCAGGCCGAGCTGGGCGCCGCCCGTCACGCCGAGCAAGTCGGGCGACGCGAGCGGATTGCGCGTGAGCGACTGGAACAGCGCGCCCGCGACGCCGAGGCAACCGCCCGCGACGAGCGCGGCCGCGACGCGCGGCAGGTTGAGGTCGAACAGGAACACGTGCGCGAGCGACGCGGCATCGCTGCCGGGCACCGCGCTCCACCACACGCGCAGGTCGGGCGCGACGCGCAGCGCCGCGAGTATCGCGATCAACGCGGCGAGGCCGAACGCGATCGCGCCGGCCCGCCCCGTGGACGCACCCTTCCCCGTCGCCGCGAGGCGCTTGCGCATCGCGAACGTGGTCATACGGCGAGATCCCGGTCGAAGACGCCGGCCGCCTGCGGCGCGCCGTCGGTTGTCGGGCCGTAGGCCGGCACGCACATCGGCGCGCCCGTCTGCGGATGCGCCAGCTTCAGCATCTCGACGCCGAACGCCGCGCGCAGCCGCGCCGGATCGAGCATCGCGTCGGGCGTGCCCTGCGCGACGAGACGGCCCGCGCGCATCAGCACGATTTCGTCGCTGTATGCGGCCGCCTGGTTCATGTCGTGCAGCACCCACACGATCGTCAGCCCGCGCGTGCGGTTCAGCGTGCGCAGTGCGTCGAGGATGTCGAGCTGGTGATGAATGTCGAGATAGGTCGTCGGTTCGTCGAGCAACACGATCGGCGCCTGCTGCGCGAGCGCCATCGCGATCCACGCGCGCTGGCGTTCGCCGCCCGACAGCGCGCCGACGTCGCGCTCCGCATCGGCGGCGAGGCCGCTCGTGTCGAGCGCCTCGTCGATCGCCGCATGGTCGGCCCGCGACAGGCCGCGCAGGAAGCCGCCGTACGCATAGCGCCCGTAGGCGACGAGTTCGCGCACCGTCAGGCCCGATGGAATCTGGTTGAACTGCGCGAGCATCGTCAGCTCGCGCGCGAGCGCGCGACGGCGAAACGCCGCGAGCGGCTGCCCGTTCACTTCGACATGGCCGGCACGCGCGGGCTGCAGGCCCGCAAGCGTGCGCAGCAGCGTGCTCTTGCCGCAGCCGTTCGGTCCGCACAGCGCGGTTACGCGGCCGGCCGCGATCGACAGGTCCAGCCCGTCGATCACGACATGGTCGCGATATCCTACCGACAGCCCGCGCGCGGCAAGCGCGGCGGTACTACGCGTCATCAATCCTCCGTTCGGCCGCGCGGGACCGTATAACTCTGCGCCATCGCGACGACGACCTTGCGCGCCCCTTCGAACGGGTCGCGCGCATGCGCGGTCAGCATGTTGTCGAGCATCAGCACGTCGCCCGTGCGCCACGGAAACACGATGCGCTGCTGGTCGAGCACGCCGCGGATCTCCGCGAGCGCATCGGCCTCGAGCGGTTCACCGTCGCCGTAGTACACGTTGCGCGGCACGTTCTCGAGCCCGACCGCGTCGACGAGCGCTTCCTGCATGTCGTCGTCGAGCGCCGACAGGTGAAACAGGTTCGCCTGGTTGAACCACACGCGGTCGCCGGTGCGCGGATGGCGTGCGACGGCCTGGCAGCGTTCGCGCGTGCGCAGCAGCAGCTCGCCGTCATCGTCGGTGCGCCATGCGCATTCGATGCCGCGCGCCGCGCACATCCGTTCGACCTCGGCCGGTTCGGCGGTGCCGAACGACTGCTGCCACGGCAGGTCGAGCCCCTGCCCGAAATTGCGCACGTACAGCAGCTCGCGCTTCTCGAAACGCGCGACGAGCGCCGGATCGAGCGCGCGATACACGGCGCGGCTGTCCGCGATCGGCGTCGCCCCGCCCTTCGGCGCGGCGAGCGCGCAGTGGAACCAGATCCGCAGCGGCCATTCGCGCGTGTACGACTGCTCGTTGTGCAGCGGAATCGCGCGGTGCGGCGGATATTCGGTCGACGTGTAGACGGCGCCCTCGACCTGGCTGCGCGGCGTCGACGCGTATTCATAGCCGATCAGCGGATCGCCGAACGATGCCGCGAACTGCTGGAACGCATCGATCGACGGCACGTGAAAGCCCGTGAACAGTACGCCGCCCGCGCGTTCGAGCGTGTCGGCCGCGATCTCGCGCGCCAGCGGCACGATGTCATCGATCGACAGGCTGTCGCTGCCGCGCGGCGACACGACGGTGGGCAGCCCCGGCTCGATACGCAGGTCGTCGAGCGTCGGCAACGAAAGCAGGGTCATGCAACGTCCTCTTCAGGTGGCGCGCCGCACACGCGGCGCAGCAGGTCACGATGCGCGCGACGCGCGCTCGCCGTCCATGGCGCGGCGCAGGCTCGCGGGGCGCATGTCGGTCCAGACTGTCTCGATGTGCGCGAGACAGTCCGCCTTCGGGCCGCTCACGCCGACCTCGCGCCAGCCGGCCGGCACGGGCCGGAACGTCGGCCAGATCGAGTACTGTTCTTCGTCGTTGATGACGACCGTGTAGACGAGATCGTCGGTGTCGGCGGAAGGCGTCGGGGCTTGCGTCATGATCGGAAATCGCTGAGACGGTTGAAGGAGGCGAAGCGGCGGTTTCGGCCGCTTCTGTCTGATAGACGATTGGCCGGCGCGTTTTTTTACCGCCGCCGCGCGCGGCCGCCCAGGAACACAGGGCACGCGACGCCACGCTGGCATGCGTCGAGGCATTCCGCGCAGTGACGCTCCGCGTCGCGCACCATGAAATGCACGAGCGTCTGCGACACGTTCAGCGCGCGCGCCGCGGTCTGCAGCGTTTCCTCGCGCAGCCGCACCATCTCGAAGGCCGCGCGGCTGCGCGCCGGCAGGTCCTCGAGCGCCGCCCACACGCGCCGCAGCGTATCGCGCGTCATCAGCGCGGCTTCCGGTGTCGGCTCGGGCGACGGCACGTCGAAGCCGTCGTCCTCTTCCGTGTGATAGACGTTCTCGAGGCTTTGCCGGCGGCATGCGTCGATCGACGCATTGCGCACCATCCGCGTCACGTACGCGACCGGCTGGCGCACCGCGTCCTGGTTCGGGAATTCGACGAGCTTCACGAAGACGTCGTGCACGACGTCCTCGGCGCGGCTCGCGCAGCCGACGAAGCCGCGCGCGACATTGACGAGCATCGAACGATGCGAGATCAGCACGTCGAGCAGCGCACCCTGCGCGCGGGGCTCCGCGGCACCGCGCGCCCGTGGCGCGGCGCGCGGCGGCAGGTCCGGATAACTGCCGAGGAACGGGTTCGCCGCTGCTGCCGCCGGTCGGTCGAGCACTTCCGCCATGGCCATCGATCTGCTCCGTCAAATTCCGAGATAGCGCAATTTAACGTAAACGCAAATCATTCTCAATCACATTACCGGATGACCCTTTCAGTTATCAGGATTTGTCTGAACAATTGCTGGAATCGTTGCCCGGGCGGATGGGATGCACGTCCGTTGGCCTGGTACGCGGTCGTCGGCCAATCCGAATGGCGCGACCGGCTTGCGACACGTCGGCACGATCTTTCACTCGCCTGACGAAGCGCCGGCGCCTGTCATGTGCGGTAGCAACTTCTTACCACGTGAAATTTTGGGGGCTCGTACGATCGGGGTGCCGTTTCCAAGGGAGAAAACCATGAAATCCATCGTGTTGTCCGCCGTCATGGTTGGCGCGCTGTCGAGCGTGATGCTGACCGGGTGCGTTGCCTATCCAGCCGGCCCGGCTCAAGTCACGATCGGCTGGCATGGCGATCGTTACTGGGACGGGAATCGCTACTGGGAGCGCCGCGACTGGGAAGCGCAGCATCAGCGCGGATATGACGATCGCCGCGACGACCATCGGGACGACCGGCGCGACGATCAGCGGCCGCAGTGGTAAGGCCCACCCCCATCCCGTGATTCACTTTTCAACGACAAGGACTTCAACATGAAAACGCTACTGAAATCGCTCGCCGTCGCGGCCGTTGCCGCCGCCGTGCTCGTGCCGGCCATCGCCGAAGCACATCCGCACCGCGTGTGTCACTTCGACCATCACCATCACAAGATGTGCCGCTGGGTGCGTTGAGCGCCGCACCGCAGATACGGGAAAGCGCCGGCAAGCCGGCGCTTTTTTCGTTTTGGCGGCTGGAACGCCGCAGCGAGGTGGTCGATCGTCGGTGGGCGGACACGCGGTCGTTGTCGGATGTGGTTGCTTAAGCAACCACATTGCGCGACCTCGGCACGGCCCCACCGTCCCGTAAGTCATCACCCGAAGCGAACGCAGCCCATCGTCTTCGCCCGGGGCGGGCCTGCCGTCATCAGTAGATGAACAATCGAATCGTCGCCGTACCGTTGAACGGACCGATCTTCGGCGGCCCGAACGCCTTCAGCACGGCATCGAGCGTCACGCTCTGGTAGTTCACGCTTCCCGGCATCTGCGCGAGCACGAATTGTTCGTTGAACGCAATCGCCTTGCCGTTTCGGTCCTCGATGCCGATGCCGAAATTACTCTTCGGATCCGGCACGAGCAGCCCGTTCTGCACCGTCTGCGAAGTCTCGAAGTAGCCGTCCACGCGCACCGGCACGTTGCATTGCTTGGTCAGCGCGAGACTGAACGACTGGCGCGGCACCGCGGGCGAGAAACCGTTGCGCGTCGCCTGAACCTGGCCGAACTTCACGATGCCGGGCTCCGGCGTGACCTTCACGTCGACCATGCAAGGTGTCGGCTTGAGATTCTGCAGACCGCTCAGCTTGTAGCGAAAGCTTCCCTTGCTGTTCAGTCCGCGCTCGCCGTCGAACTGAAACACCGCGTAGATATCCGAGGGTGGCCTCGTCCACGCCCCCCGCTTGCGAATGACCACCTGATACGTAATGCTGATGGGCCATTTCGGACACATCCCGGCATCGACCTGCCGGTCGTTCAACTCGCAGATTTTCACGGAGCGGTGCGAGTCAATGCCGTTCCCCGGCTGGCTGCTGCGTCCGTAATAATCGGTGCCCTCGAAGCGAATGCCGACTTCGAGCCCCCATGCGGCCGGATTCTGTTTCTCCGGGTTCGCGTAGAAGTAGATCTGTTCGGGGAAATTCTGCAGTCCGCCGATATCCTTGTAGCAATAGCCCGTTGTCGTGCGCGGCGGCGACACCCAGATCACGTAACCATCCGGCGCGTCGGTCGGATACGACGCGACATTGCCGATCGTCTCGATCTGCGACAGGCCGCCGTTGTCCGCAATACATTTCAGTGCCCACGCCGGCTGCGCGAACACGACGAACAGCGCGAGCGCACACCACCTGAGCCAGGCCGGCATTCGCGATGCAATGCCGTTTCGTCGCACGCCGCTCATTTCTTCACACTCTTGCAAGCACTGCCCTCGCACGCATACTCGACCGCCACCTGGCCGCCGTAATCGTCGATATGCGTAACGAACAACGTGGAAGGCGTCGCGGCCTTGAACGGCACGTCGGCCGTGCTCATCGGGCTCACCATTACCGGATCGATCGGCACCGGCGTCTTCTGCGTGCCCGATGTCACGTCGACCACCGTCACGTGATACGGCGTCGGATTGTCGAACACCAGCTTGTGCGCGGCAGCGTCGACGCGCAGCGTCATCGGCAGCGTCCAGTCCTCGTCGCGCGCGGGCTGCACGGCCTTCGGCCGGTAGAACAGCTTCATCTGCGTATGCAGTGCGATCTGCAGCGAGTTCGGCGTGTCGGTCTTCGGCGGCACTTCGCGGATGTTCAGGTAGAACACCGATTCGCGATCGGCCGGCAGTTCGGTGCCCGGCAGCCTCGCGATCCGCAGCACGTTGCGCTCGTTCGCCTCGATGCGCTGCAGCGGCGGCACGACCATCAGCGGCGTCGTGATCTTGTTGCCTTTCGCGTCCTCGAGCCACGACTGAACGAGATACGGATACGTCGCGCTCTTGTTCGTGATCGTGACGATCGCGGCCTGCTCGCCTTCGTTGAAGATCACGCGCGTGCGATCGGGGACGATCGCCGCTTGCGCGGCGCCCGCGAGCAGCGCGCCGGCGGTCGCGAGCACGCACCACGCGCGCCGCGAAAAGGAAAGGGAGAAAGCGTTCTTCATCGCTGGATCCATGAAATCATCGTTCGAGCCGCGCGGCCGCTGCATGCGACTCGCCGGGCGTCTGGCACGTCACCGGGATCGGCGTGCCTTCGAATTGGAGCTGGTTCGGCAGTGCATCGACCGTGCAGAGCGTGCGCTCGCCCGCGCGCACCGCCAGCGTGGACTTCGGCTGAACCTGGGTCAGGAACGCCGCGCCGGCCTCGCCGACGATGCCGAGTTCCTTGCCGTTCGCCGCGTCCTGCACCGATGCGCCGAACGGCAGCGGCTTGCCGGCCGGGTCGGTCAGCGTCAGGTACAGGTTGCTGCCGCGCGCGGCGGAAAACTTCACGAAGCCGATCGCGCCGTCGGTCAGCACCATGCGCTGGATCGGGTTCGACACCTGCACTTCGAGCGGCAGCTTCTCGACGTTGACGGTCGCGTCGTACACGTTGTACGGCGAGATGCCGTCGAGCACCGCATAGCCGCGCGAATCGGTGTGCGAGAGCGTGCCGGACAGCGGCACGTTCGGCACGCCGTCGGTCGACACCAGCAGCCGCGTGTCGCCAGCATTGCCGTTCGCGTGCGCGGACACGCCGTACTGGGTCGCGACCAACGACCCGTCGACTTCCAGCGACGCAGCCGCGTAGGAATTGGCCACCGACGACGCCTGCGCGGTGAGCTGGTACGCTGACGTGCGCTGACGGAAGCTCGCGTTCGCCGACGCGCGGCCGTCGGTCGCGCCCGCATTGACCTGATAGGTACGGCCGTCCGGATCGTCGTAGATATAGCCGGCGTTCACGCTCGTGCTGCCGCTGCCGGTCGTCAGGTTCGACGTGACGGTGTGGCGGCCGCCGATCGGCAGCGTCGCGGTGACCGAGAACTGGTTGCCGCTCGCGCCCGCGCTATGCGTGCGGAATGCCGACACGCTGACGTTCACGTTACGCAGCGTGCCGATCGAGAACGCGCGCGTCAGCGTGAGGCCGACACGCTGCTCGGACGAACGCGCCCAGTAGGTGGTCTGGTCGTACGAGAAATAGGTCGACGTGTCGCCGAAGCGCTTCGACATCGTCGCCGAGTAGCGCTGCTTGCTGTTGGCGAGGCCGTACGCGGTCGGGTCGCCCGAGAATTGCGCGAAGTTCGTGTAGTCGCGTTCGGAGAAGCGATAGCCGAAGAAGCGCACGTCGGCGTCGAGCGCATCGAAGTGCTTCGAATAATTGATGCGATACGAGTTGCCGTTGCGCGTCGCGCCATTCCACCACAGACGCGCCCGCGCATGCGTGACGTCGGCCGATACCGCGCCGAACGTACCGAAATCGCGGCCGACGCCGAGCGCGACCGATGTATAGCCCGACGCGGCGATGAAACCGCCGTACGCGGTGATGTCGAACGGCAGGCCGTACGCGATTTCACCGAAGCCGAAGAAAGGCGTGATGCCGGCGCCGCCGAACAGGCGCGGCTTGCCGACCGCGGCCTTGTAGCGCAGTTGCCCGGTGCGCGCGAGGAACGGCACGGCGGCCGTCGTCACCTGGAAGCGCTGCACGCTGCCGTCCTCTTCCTCGACCGCGACGTCGAGCGTGCCCTGCACGCTCGTGTTGATGTTCTGCAGCGCGAATGCGCCCGGCGACACGCGCGTCACGTACAGCACGCGGCCCGCCTGCGACACGGTCACCGTCGCGTTGGTGCGTGCCACGCCCGAGATCAGCGGCGCATAGCCGCGCAGCGAAGGCGGCAGCATGCGGTCGTCGCTGCGGATCGACGCGCCCGTCAAGGCGAACGTGTCGAAGATGTCAGAGGTCAGGTAGTCGTCGCCGAACGTCACCGTCGACTGGATCGACGGCAGCGCGCGAAATGCATACAGCCGGCTGAAGCGGAACGTGCGGTCCGCGTATGCCGTGTTGCCCACGTTCGATTGCGCCTGGTAGTCGCCGCGAAAGCGCCATGCATCCCAGTTCGCACCAACCGTCCCGTAGGCCTGGATCGAATTCGTCTGCCCGCCGCCCGCGCCGAAGTTGCGGTTCGTGTTCGCGATCACGCGATAGTCGAGCATCGCGCCGCGGATCCCTTGCGACCAGCGCTCCGGCGGCAGATAGGTCGAGTCGCTGAATTCGAGCGCGGCCTGCGGAATCGTGATCTTGAGCCGTCCGTCGCTCTTCAGGTAACGCACGGTCGCGCCCTCGATCGCGCCGAGGTCGACACAACGTCCGCCCTGGAAGCGCGGCAGGTCCTTCGCAAGCGACGGTTTCAGCCCGAACTGCGCGACGAGCTCCGGCGGCAGGCAGGGCTTGCCCGCACCGGACGTGTCGACGGCGATGAATTCGATCGCCTGTAGCCCGTAGAACAGGTCGTTGACCTGCACGTCGAGCATGTACTCGCCCGGCAGCGTGAAGTCGGCCTGCGAGAACTGCGACAGGTCGACATTGCTCGTTCCGTCGATGTCGAGGAACGACGAATTGAATTCCGTCGCATGGCTCTGGCTGCCGACGACCAGCACGGAGACGCAAAGGAAGGAAT
Organism: Burkholderia sp. BCC1999; assembly: GCF_905339975.1. Taxonomy (NCBI): domain Bacteria; kingdom Pseudomonadati; phylum Pseudomonadota; class Betaproteobacteria; order Burkholderiales; family Burkholderiaceae; genus Burkholderia; species Burkholderia sp. BCC1999. The sequence goes on from NZ_CAJPHP010000012.1 coordinate 73,920, forward strand.
GTCTGATTCGCACGCGGCGCTACCGGAAGTCCGAGATGAAAAAAACGGGGAGGAAAGCAGAAGGAGGAAGGGATGCACGCACCCTTCCTCCGGTACGGATGCTTACGGGTAGCGGACCGTGAAGTTCGCGACGGCGTCGGCGGTACCCGGCGTCACGTCGGCAGCGGTCGACTCGTACATCGCCGCGAAGCGCACGACGTTCGTGCCGTTCGACAGAATGGTCGGCGCCTTTTGCTCGACGCCGTTGTCGAGGTATTCGCCCGACGGGGCCTGCAGGCGGATGCCGACGTTGGTTGCCGAACCGACCGTCGCGATCAGCTTCGGCTGGCCCGCGCTGGACGTGCCCGTGAACGTGAAGAGCGCGGTCTTCGAGATGCTGGTGTCGCAGTCGGTCAGGTTGATATCGAAATTGACCGCCGTCGACTTGTCGCCGACTTGCTTGAACGTGTGGGTCGGCACCTTGCCGAGATGCACGGTCTGGTTTTCCGAATGCGAATCGATACCGCATGCGCCCGCGACGATTTCGCCCGTGAAGTTGATCGTGCCGGTGCCCGCTGCGAAGGCCGAGGTGGACAGGGCCGCGAGAGCGACAGCGGTCAGGATGGATTTTTTCATGACGTTTCCCGTAAGGAGTGCAAATGGATTGGACGACGTGGCGGACACAAACGGCAGCGCATGGTGGCTTCCGTCCGACACGAGGCGGCATTATCGAGATAATCATGAAAGATTTCTGTAAATCATTGTCAAATGCATCTGACAATGTCAGATTTGCCCCTCTAAAACTCCATTCTTTCCACTCAATTTTCAATCCCGTATTTTTTATCCGCAGTCCTTTTTTATTTCACGGAACCGATTGAAGATTAAGGGAAATTCTTTCCGATAACCGCCTGCACCCCGCACTGCCTTGCCAGCATTGGCCTCGACGATATCCATCACCCCAAAGACAAAATATTGTCCAATGCCGCCATCGTTGCCCGACGGCAACGCCCATATCAAATCATTTTCAACTGACAGGAAATTAACCGAGGCATTTCATCAATACAGATTTGTCGCGCAAACGATTGCGAATGAATACAAACGTTTTACTGCGACACTTTGCCGCCCTCATTAATTCCAGTTCATTGATTAATTCATCCGTCAATTCCGAATCGGAAATCGCACGCATCCGTGGTCATCGGAATTCGATTTCCCGGCCTGGGTCGACGAGATGAAATGACGAGGGTGCAGCGCAACCGTTTGCGCCGATGAGCGGTACGATCGGTCGCTGGATGCAGGTTCCGCGGAAGGTGTGCCTCCGCCCTGCCGCGAGATGAAGAACGTCGGGATGGTTCGCCGGACAGCGAAAGGAAGTGCCGACGGTGATCGGCGATACGGCGGGCAGCACGACAATCGAAGCGGCGGCCGCACGCCGGATCGTACGGCCGCCATCAGGTCGCCCGACACGCAGCGGCGTCGGGCGATGGCACACGCCTCAAGCGGAAGCCGCGGCCTCCGCCGATGCCGGCGTCCACCCGCCACCGAGCGCACGGTACAGCGCGATCGCATTCGCGAGCCTGAGCTGCTTGAGCCTGATCAGCTCCTGCCCAGACTCGTACGTGCTGCGCTGCGCGTCGAGCAGTTCGAGATACGTCGAGACGCCACCCGCATAACGGCGTTCCGCGAGCTTCAGCCGCGCGCCGTCGGCCGAATACACGTCCTGCTGCGCGGCGAGCTGGCGATCGATCCAGTCGCGCGCGGCGAACGCGTCGGCCACTTCGCGGAATGCGGTCTGCACCGTCTTCTCGTATTCGGCGACCGCAATGTGCTTTCGCGCGTTCGCAACGTCGAGGTTCGCGCGGTTGCGGCCGCCCGCGAAGATCGGCAACGTGATGCGCGGCGCAAACGTCCACACGCTCGTGCCGGCGGAGAACAGGCTCGAGAACGCATCGCTGACCGAGCCGTAGTCGGTCGTCAACGCAATGCGCGGAAAGAACGCCGCGCGTGCGGCGCCGATCTGCGCATTGGCGGCCTTGAGCCGCGCCTCGGCCTGCCGGATGTCCGGCCGCCGTTCGAGCAGCGCGCTCGGCGCGCCCGGCGCCACCGGTGCGATCGACAGCGTGTCGAGCGCGCTCGCATCGCCAGGCGCGTTACGCGCGAAATCGCCCGCCAGCAGCTGCAGCGCCCGCACGGCCTGCGCATGCTCGCGCTGCAGTGCGGCCTGCGACGCACGCGCCGATGCCACCAGCATCTCGGCCGAGCGCAGCTCGATCGCATCGCTCGTGCCGGCCGCATAGCGGCGCTGCGTGAGCGCGGCCATGCGTTCGCGCGCGTCGAGCGTACGCTGCGCGAGCGCAAGCTGTTCGTGCAGCGAGCGTTCCGACACGTACGCGCCCGCCACTTCGGCAATCACGCCGATGCGAACCGTGCGCTGTGCATCGGCCGTCGCGAAATACTCGGCGAGCGCCGCATCGGACAGGTTGCGCACGCGGCCGAACAGGTCGAGCTCGTACGCACTGACGCCGACGCCCGCGCGGTACAGCCCGCTGATCGCGCTTTCGCGCACGACCGGGTCGTACTGCCGTGCGCGCTCGTAGCCGAGATTCGCGTCGACCGACGGCATCAGTTCCGCGCGCTGCACGCCGTACAGCGCGCGCGCTTCGTCGAGCCGGCCGGCCGCGATCCGCAGATCGCGGTTGTTCGCGAGCGCGGCGTCGATCCACGCCTGCAACGCCGGATCGGTGAAATACGCGTGCCAGTCGTCGAGCAACGCGGCGTCCTGCGCCGCGGCCGGTTCGGCAGCCGGTGCCGCGCTGCCGTCGACCGGTGTATAAGTCGCCGGCACCGGCGCCGCCGGCCGCTCATAGCGCGGCGCGAGCGAACACCCGGCGAGCGCGAGCGCGGCGGCCAGCGCGAGCTGAACCCGCAGCGCGGCGCGTGCATTCAGCGCAAACTTCATTGCGAACCCTCCATCGTCGCCGGCCGCGCCGCGCCGCGCCGGCGCGGGCCGACATCGAACAAGCGGCCGACGATCACGAAAAACAGCGGGACGAGAAACACCGCGAGCACGGTCGCCGTGATCACGCCGCCGAGCACGCCGGTGCCGATCGCCATCTGCGCGCCGGATGCGGCGCCCGACGCGAACGCGAGCGGCAGCACCCCGACGCCGAACGCGAGCGACGTCATCACGATCGGCCGCAGCCGCAGCCGGGCGGCCTCGAGCGCGGCGTCGACGAGCGACATGCGCTGCGCCACGAGATCCTTCGCGACTTCGACGATCAGGATCGCGTTCTTCGCGGACAGCCCGATCGTCGCGATCAGCCCCACCTTGAAATAGATGTCGTTCGGCATCATCCGCAGCGTGACACCGAGCACTGCGCCGATCACGCCGAGCGGGACGACCAGCATCACCGCGAACGGGATCGACCAGCTCTCGTAAAGCGCCGCGAGCGCAAGGAACACGACGAGCACCGACAGCGCGAACAGCATCGGCGCCTGCGCGCCCGACAGCCGCTCCTCGAACGATTGCCCCGACCACGAATAGCCGATGCCGGCCGGCAGCTTCGCGGCGATCCGCTCGATCGCGGTCATCGCCTCACCGCTGCTGTGGCCTGCCGCGGCCGAACCGTTGATCGTGAACGACGGATAGCCGTTGTAGCGCGTGAGCTGCGGCGGCCCGAGCGTCCAGTGCAGTGTCGTGAACGCCGCGAGCGGCACCATCTCGCCGCGCGCGTTGCGCACGCGCAGCTTCTTCACGTCGTCCGGATCGAGCCGGTGCAGCCCGTCGGCCTGCACCATCACGCGCCGCACCTGCGTGCCGTGCATGAAGTCGCCGATATAGTCGGAGCCGAACATCACCGCGAGCGTCGTATTGATCTCGTCCATCGACACGCCGAGCGCGGACGCCTTCGCGCGATCGATGTCGAGCTTCAGTTGCGGCGCGTCCTGCGTGCCCGCGAACATCAGGTCGGTGAGCGCACGGTCCTTGCCGCCCGCCGCGAGCAGTTGCTCGCGCGCGGCGCTGAACGTCGCGTAGTCGAGCCCGCCGCGGTTCTGCAGCCGGAAGTCGAAACCGCTCGACGAACCGAGATCGGGCAGCGCCGGCGAGTTCATCGCGAACACCGTCGTATTCGGCGTGCCCGTAAAGCGCTCGTTGACGCGCGCGACGATCGACTGCACGTGATCGCGCTCGGCCTTGCGGTCCTTCCAGTTCTTCAGCGTGACGAAGATCATCCCGCCGTTCGGCCCTTCGCCGTACAGGTTGAAACCACCGAGCGCGAACGTGTACGCAGCCGGTTCGTCCTTGCGGATATACGACTCGACCTCGCGCACGCTCTGCATCGTTTCCGCGAGCGGCGTGCCTTGCGGGCGGATCACCATCACCATGAAGTTGCCCTGGTCCTCGTCCGGCAGGAACGCGGTCGGCAGTTGCGTGAGCATCAGCGCCGCGGCCGCGGTCAGCGCACTGTATACGACGAGCCAGCGCACCGGCTTCTTCAGCATCGCGCCGACGCGTGTCGCATAGCGCTGCGTCGCACGTGCGACGAAGCGGTTGAACCAGCCGAAGAAGCCGCGCTTCTCGTGATGGTCGCCTGACACGGGCTTGAGCAGCGTCGCGCACAGCGCGGGTGTCAGCGACAGCGCGAGGAACGCCGAGAAACCGATCGACACCGCGAGCGACAGCGCGAACTGCCGGTAGATGTTGCCCACCGCGCCGCCGAAGAACGCCATCGGCACGAACACCGATGTCAGCACGACCGTGATCCCGATGATCGCGCCGCTGATCTGCTTCATCGCCTTGACGGTCGCGTCGTAAGGCCCGAGCCCTTCCTCGACCATCAGCCGCTCGACGTTCTCGACGACGACGATCGCATCGTCGACGAGGATGCCGATCGCGAGCACCATCCCGAACATCGTCAGCACGTTGATCGAGAATCCGGCCGCATACATCACGCCGAACGTGCCCGCGAGCGCGACCGGCACGACGAGCGTCGGGATCAGCGTCGCGCGCAGGTTCTGCATGAACAGGAACATCACGAGGAACACGAGCACGCCGGCCTCGATCAGCGTCGTGACGACCTTGTTCATCGAGACGCGCACGAACGACGAGGTCTCGTACGGGATCTGGTACTTCACGCCCGGCGGGAAGTACGCGGACAGCTCGTCCATCGTCGCGCGCACGCGCTTCTCGGTGGACACCGCGTTCGAGCCCGGCGCGAGCTTGATGCCCATGCCGGTCGCGACCTTGCCGTTCACGTACGACGGATAGTTGTAGTCGTTGCCGCCGAATTCGATGCGTGCGACGTCGCGCAGGAATAGCGCGGACCCGTCGGCCTGTGCACGCAGTGCGATCGCGCCGAAATCGGCCGGCGTCTTCAGCGGCGCGTCGGCGAACACGGTCGCCGCGATCGGCGCGCTGTCCGGCACCGCGCTGCGGCCGATGTCGCCGATCGTCACGCGCGCGTTGTGCGCACGCACGGCCGACGCGATGTCCGACGCGGTGAGGCCGTGCCCGGCCATCTTCACCGGGTCGGGCCAGATCCGCATCGCATATTCGGCGCCCCAGAACTGCACCTTGCCGACGCCCTCGACGCGGCGCAGCGCCTGCACGACGTTCGCCGACGCATATTCGCCGAGCTGCACGTCGGTCATCCGGCCGTCGTCGGACGTCAGCGACACGACGAGCTGGATGTTGTCGGCGGCCTTCTCGACCTGGATGCCGTCGCGGCGCACGGGCTCGGGCAGGCGCGCGTCGACCGTCTTCAGCCGGTTCTGCACTTCGACGGCCGCGAGATCGGCGTTCACGCCCTGCTTGAACGTCAGGTACAGCGATGCCATGCCGGCACTGCTCGTCGCGGACGTGTACATCAGGCCCGGTGCGCCGTTCATCTCGCGCTCGATCAGCGCGGTCACCGATTCCTCGACGACCTGCGCGGATGCGCCCGGATACGTCGCATAGATGCTGACGACGGGCGGTGCGATGTCCGGGTACTGCGCAACGGGCAGCGCGCGGATCGCGAACATGCCGCCCAGCATGATGAAGATGGCGATCACCCACGCAAAGACGGGGCGATCGATGAAGAAACGTGCCATGTTGGTTTGAACCGGTCAGGTTTGACGGGCGGCCGCCTGCGAAGCGGCCGCTGCCGGCGCCGCCTTCGACGGCGGCGACTTCTCGACGGGCTTGACGGCCGTATCGGGCGCGAACTGCGATGCGTCGTCGACGATCACGCGCTCGCCGCCCGCGAGGCCGTGCGTGATGCGCCAGTCATGGCCGCTCATCTGGTCGGCCGTGACCTCGACGTCCTTGACCTTGCCGTTCGTGCCGACCACGCGCACCGACGTGCGGTCGGCCGTGCGCAGCAGCGCGTCGCGCGGCACGAGGATCGCGCGCTGGTCGACCGCCGTGTCGAGCGCGATCCGCACGTACGCGCCCGGCAACAGTTCGCGTTCGGGGTTCGGGAACAGCGCGCGCATCGCAACGGTGTCGGTGGTCGGATCGACCGCGAGATCGCTGAACAGCAGCTTGCCCTTCAACGGATATGCGGTGCCGTCGGCACGCACCAGCGTCACCGCGACGTCGTGCTGCGCGATGCCCGTCGCGCGCCCGCTCTTTACCGCGCGGCGCAATGCGTCGACGTCGGCGGCCGGTTGCGAGAAGTTCACGTAGATCGGATCGAGCTGCTCGACGGTCGTGAGCGGCGTCGCCTGGTCCTGCCCGACGAGCGCGCCTTCGGTCACGAGCGCGCGTCGCGCACGGCCCGCGATCGGCGCGGTGACGGTTGCATAGTCGAGTTGCAGTTGCGCACGCGCGAGCTCGGCCTTCGCCGATGCAACCTCGGCCTTCGCCTGCGTGTCGGCCGCAACGGCTTCGGTATGGTCGCGCTCGCTCACTGCGCGGTCGCGCACGAGATCGTCGTAACGGCGACGCTTGTCGCTCGCCGCAAGCGCGGCGGCCTGCGCCTTCGCGAGCGCGCCCTGCGCGGCATCGCGTGCGGCCTTCAGCGGCGCGGGATCGATGCGGAACAGCACCGCGCCCTGCTTCACCTCCTGGCCTTCCTCGTAGGTGCGCGCGGTGACGATGCCCGCGACCCGCGCCCGCACTTCCGCCTGCCGATAGGCGTCGAGCCGGCCCGGCAGCTCGACGGTCATCGGGACGGCCGTCGGATGCACCGTCACGACGGTGGCCTGCTTCGCGGTCTCCGGCGCGGCGTCCTTGTCGCCCTTTCCACATCCGGCCACGGCCAATACGGCCGCCAGCGCGAACGGCGCCAGCCCGTGGCGCAACAGGGAGCGATTGTTATTCATATGTGACCTCGGATCGTTCGCCGCCGATACAATGCGGCGGCTCAGGGTGGCCGATTATAATCAGTCACGACTGATTAAATACATGCGGTTTCAATCTGACCGACACTCTGTCTCAATAAAACGACAGCGAATTGTAAGGAATTTAACGCCATGGCCCGCAAGACCCGGGAAGAATCGCTCGCCATCAAGCACCGGATCCTCGACGCCGCCGAACTGGTGCTGCTCGAGAAAGGCGTCGCGCAAACCGCGATGGCGGACCTCGCCGAGGCTGCCGGGATGTCGCGCGGCGCCGTCTACGGCCACTACCGCAACAAGATGGAGGTGTGTCTCGCGATGTGCGACCGCGCTTTCGCGCGCACGTCGGAAGGCTTCGACGCGGGCGACGGCCTGCCGCCGCTCGCCACGCTGCGGCGCGCGGCGTCGCACTACCTGCAGGAATGCGGCGAGCCGGGCCCGATGCAGCGCGTGCTCGTGATCCTCTATACGAAATGCGAGCAAAGCGAGGAAAACGGCGCGCTGCAACGCCGCCGGATGCTGCTCGAACTGCAGATGCTGCGGATCACGAAGGCGCTGCTGCGCCGCGCGATTGGCGCCGGCGAACTCGCCGCCGATCTCGACGTGCACCTGGCCGCCGTCTATCTCGTGTCGCTGCTCGAAGGCGTGTTCGCGTCGATGATCTGGACCAACCGGCTGCGCGGCAACCTGTGGAACGACGCCGAAGCGATGCTCGACGCCGGTTTCGACACCGTTCGCATGTCCGCCGCATTGCGCGGCCGCGCGCAGAAATTGCCGGACTGATGGAATTTATCGTAATAAATGCTGATTTAACCCGATTTACCGCACTGCGAAACGAATGAGCTGACCCCTTTTAAAATTTTTAACGTTTCGCGGAACATCGGTAGACTGACGCTGTCATCTTTCTTTAGCGTCTTCGTGATAACCGGGTTCGACCCGGTATGCACGCCGCCGTTCGAAGCGGGCCCGCCCCGTGTGTTGGGTCGAACGGAAACGACACAGGCCCCTGGCGGGGCCTGTTTTGTTGCACGCCCGCCACCCGCCCCGTCGCCGTTCGACGGATGAGCCGCCGGCGGCCCCTGCCCACACCCCTTTGAACCGCTTTCCTGGATGTGGACACCTTGGTCAAGTCTGCCGCTACCCCTGATGCTTTCGCGCCCGGTCGCGCGCAGCGCGTCGCGCGCGCGCTCGTACCGGCCGCCGTGCTCGGCGCCCTCGCCGCATTCGGTCTCGCCGCCGCGCTGCCGGCCGTATCGCAACTGCCCGGCGCCGTCGATTCCGGCACGGCCGCGCTGCCGCAGCGCGTGCTGTCGGACACGCCGTTTCCCACCGCGCAGCATTTCGTGACGAGCGAACTCGCGCGCACGATCGGCGAGCGCAACGAACACACCGATCGCAACGACCGCAGCTCGCAGCCCGGCCTGTTCGCGCCGCTCAGCGCGCACCGCAACGACATGCTCGGCTATGCGAGCCTGTTCCAGTTCGCACAGCCCGAGAACCAGCACGGGATGCGCGCGGGCGACATCGAGCTCACGCTGTCCGATACGCTGAACCGTCTCGACGTTCCGCCCGAAGTACGCATCCAGCTCGGCGATCTCGTCACTGGCAAGGTCGCGATGCGCGCGAGTGCACAGCGCGGCGACTACTACCGCGTCGCATTCGACACGAACGACGGCACGCCGCGCCTTACCGCGCTCGAACTGCGCGTCGCCGGTCGCACCTTCGGCGCGATCTGGTTCCGCGCGCCGGGCGCCGACCACGGCGCGTACTACACGCTCGACGGCTCGCCGCTCGAAGCCGCTGCCTTCATGATGCCGGTCAAGTGGACGCGCATCAGCTCGTTCTTCGGCGAGCGTATCCATCCGCTGTCGCAGGCGATGGCGTTCCATACGGGCGTCGATCTCGCCGCGCCGAGCGGCACGCCCGTCGACGCGGCGGCCGACGGCGTCGTGTCGTTCGCCGGGTTCGATCCCGGTGGCTATGGCCGCTACGTGATCGTCGATCATGCGGATGGCTACTCGACCTACTACGCGCACCTGTCCGCGTTCGCACACGGGCTCAAGGTCGGCGAAACCGTCAAGCAGGGCCAGCGGATCGGCTCGGTCGGAATGACAGGCGCCGCGACGGGCCCGCACCTGCATTTCGAGGTGCGTGTCGCGAACGATCCGGTCGACCCGCTCGTCACGCTCGCCAATGCGCAGACGGCGCTGTCCGACATGCAGCTCACCGCGTTCCGCCAGGAAGCCGCGCAATGGCGCTTCCGCCTCGCGTCGATCAATACGACGCCGTTCGCGTTCGCGCAGAACGACGGGCCGCTGTGGGGTGATTTCGCCACGGACACATCGACGCTGCGCGCGGTCTTCAACACGCACTACTCGGCGTCGTGATGCAGGTGCCGCCGGGTGCGGCACACCGTTACCGCGCGGGTTCCGTGTACTCCGCCGTCGCCTGCGCGGCGCGCTCCGCGCGCGGGCGGCGCGACAGCAGCCAGCGTGCCGCGCCGTCGAGCGACGTGCACAGCACCAGGTAGATCAGCGCGACGAACAGGAAGATCGGCGCCGGATACACCATCAGCCGGTTGTTCACCTGCGTCGCGACGAACGACAACTCCGGCACGCCGACGATATACGCGAGCGACGTGTCCTTCACCAGCGCGACCCACTGGTTGACGAACGACGGTGTCATGATCCGGATCGCCTGCGGCAGCAGCACATAACGCACCGTCTGCCAGCGCGTGAGCCCGAGCGACAGCCCGGCCTGCCATTGCCCGTCGCCGGCCGCGACGATACCCGCATGTACCGCATGCGCGAGATACGCACCGCCGATCAGCGCGAGCGCGCACACGACCGTCGCGAGCCCCGGCACGTCCATGTGCAGCAGCACGGGCATCAGGAAATACGTCCAGAAGATCAGCATCAGCACCGGAATCGCGCGGAAGAAGCCGATGAACGCGAGCAGCAGCACGCGCGCGGGCCCGCGTGCGAGCGCCATCGCGACTCCGAGCGCCACGCCGAGCACGGCCGACGCGACGGCCGACGCGATCGCGAGCAGCAGCGACAGCGCGGCGCCGCCGAGCGGGCCTTCCGGAAACGCGCCAACGAGCAGGTACGGGAGGTTGGAGAGAAGCAGCGAAAGATCCATCGTCAACGCCCCGCACCGAGCCGGTCGCGCCATTGCGTGGCCGCGTACGCACCGGCCTCGATCGCGGCCACGGCCGCGACGTACAGCAACGTCGCGACGCCGAACGCGGCGAACGTCTTGAACGTTTCCGTCTCGACCTGCCTCGATGCATACGATAGTTCGGCCACGCCGATCGCCATCGCGAGCGACGAGTTCTTCACGAGGTTCATGTACTGGCCGAACAGCGGCGGCAGCGCGATGCGCACGGCCTGCGGCAGCACCACGTAACGCAACGACTGCATCGGCGTGAGGCCGAGCGCCGCCGCCGCGTCATGCTGCGCCCGACGCACGCCGCGCAGGCCAGCTTCGCATTCCTCGGCGACGAACGCGGCCGTATACGCACTCAGCCCGACCCAGCCCGCGACGAATTCGAACGACGGCCAGGCGAGCGTGAACGGGCCCGCGTTCAACGCATGGCGCGCATTCAGCCATGCGATCCACGTGTCGGGCAGCAACGACGCAACGCCGAAATACCAGAACAGCAACTGCACGAGCAGTGGCGTGTTGCGGAACGTGACGACGTACGCGGCGGCGGCCGCGCGCGGCGCCGCGCCGCGTGCGTGACGCATGACCGCGAGCAGAAGCCCGCCGGCGGTCGCGGCGACGGCCGACGCGGCCGCGAGACCGAGCGTCAGCAGGAACCCCTGCCAGAGCCAGGACAGATATTTGGGAGCCAACCCGAGCATGCTGTGTTGCGGGCGCGAAGCGCGCGATCGGAAGAAAACGAAATGCGCCGCGCGGCCGATGATCCGGCCGATCGCGGCGCGCGTGCGACGTGGATCAGGTCTTGTCGCCGATCCGGAAGATGCGCGTGAGCGGCGTCTTCGTCGTCGGCCCGAACCATGCATCGTAGATCTGCGTCGCGCGGCCGTTCGCCTCGAGGCCCTTCAACGTGTCGTTGACGAAGCCGAGCAGGCGCGTCTCGCCCTTCGGCACGCCAACGCCCATGTAGTCGTTCGAGATCGTGAACGCCGGGATCTCGTAGTTCTGCTTGTCCGGCACGTTGGCGAGCAGGCCGATCAGCTTCGGGCCGTCCTGCGTGATCGCCTGCACGTTGCCGGCGCGCAGCGCGGCGAACGCGAACGGCGTGTCGTCGTACGCGACGATCGTGGCCTTCGGGAATTTCTCGCGCAGCGTGATCTCGTTGGTCGTGCCCTTGTCCGCGCCGACGCGCAGGCCGTTCAACTGGTCGGCCGATTTCAGCACACCCTTCTTCGAGAGAAACTGCTGGCCCGACGAGAAATACGGAATGCTGAAGTCGACCTGCTTCGCACGCTCGTCGGTGATCGTGAAGTTCGCGAGCACGAGATCGACCTTGCCGGACGTCAGGAACGGAATGCGGTTCGCAGGATTGGTCGGCTGCAGTTGCAGCTTCACACCGAGCTTGTCGGCGAGTGCCTTCGCATAGTCGACGTCGAGGCCGACGATGTGGTTGTTCTTCGCGTCGACATAGCCGAACGGCGGGTTGCTGTCGAACGTCGCGACGCGCAGCACACCGGCCTTCTTGATATCGTCGAGTCGGTCCGCATGCGCGACGGTGCCTGCGGTAATAAGCGCGGCCCCGACGAGCCACGTAGCGAGAGTGTGGAATTTCATGAGCACGACCTGATTTGTTATGAAGGCCGCCGCGGATCGCGCGGCGGCCCGGTTCGAAGAACATCGCGACAGAGTGTGTCGTCGCGAAGCCGCTAACGTATCAGTGCGTGCGGCGAATCCGAACCAACAAATGGTGCTTTGCTCTGCGGGTTTCGTGATGAGCCGCGCGGGGCACGGGCGCGGCATCGCGCCGCGCCCCTCCCGCCATCCCCGCTTCCCGTGCGTTACCCGGCGAGCGCCGTCGCGGCCTCGTCGATCAACGCGGCAACGGCCACCGGTTTCGACGCAAGCGACGCATGGCTCGCATCGAGCGTGATGACCTTGCGCGCGTCCATGCGCGCCGACATCCGCTGCTGATTTTCCGGCGCAATCATCCGGTCCTCGCTCGAGATCTGGTACCACGACGGTTTCGAGCGCCATGCGGGCGTGCTGACGGTGTCCGCGAACGTGCTCGCCACCGGCGCCTTCTGCGTGACGGCCATCACCAGCGCTTCGTCAGACGAAAGATCCTGGCAGAAGCTCTCGTGGAATTTGTCCGGCTTGATCCACAGATAGCCGTCGCTGTCGGGCGCGAGATTCGGCGCGGCCTCCGGCAGGTGTTCCTGCGTGATCCCGCCGGGGCTTTCACCGGCATCCGGCGCGAACGCGGCGATGAACACGAGGCCCGCGACATTCGGCAGGTTGCCAGCCTCGCTGATCACGGCGCCGCCGTACGAATGGCCGACCAGCAGCACGGGGCCGGCCAGCTGCGCAACCATCTTGCGCGTGCGTTCGGCATCGTCGGCGAGCGACGTCAGCGGTACTTCGACCGCATGCAGCGCTGTATGGCCTTTGCGCGCGAGTTCGACGATCACTTTTGCCCAGTGCGCGGCGCCGCCCCAGAAGCCGTGCACGAGCACGATCGCGGGTTTGCTCATCGTGTTTCTCCTTGACGTGGCATGTCATCGAACCGTCACCGGCCCGGCCGATCCGGACCGACGCGCGGACACGCAGCAACCAGCATAGGCGAGCGGCCGCACGCCACCAACCCCGCCGGTGCCGGCATGCGGTGCAGCGCACAAAAAAAGACGCCCGCTGCACGCAGCGGGCGCGAATCCCAGTCAAGGAGGTGTTGCACGAACTACGCCTTTAGCGTGCGGAAATCTCGCGTGATGGACAACGAATCGATTTCGATATCGATATGCCGAGACACGCGTACGCGGGTTCTTCCCGCGTCGAGCCGTGAATCCCGCAGCCCGACGCGAGGCCGGGGAATGCGGCGGCCCGGCTCGACGAACATCGCGAAGCGTGCAAGTCGCGAAACCGCCAGTGCATCGGCGCGCGTGGCGAATCCGAACCGGCAAAAGGTGCTTTTCTCCACACTTGGTGCGATGAAAGCCACTGCACGCACCTTCTCCGCATGCGCGCAGTGACGGGGCCGTTACGGAAACGTGAACGTAAACTCCGCGGCGCCGCCCGCGTAACCGGCCCTGAGTTCGCTGTCGGTGCCGGTCCGGATGTACTGCGCGCTCAACGGCATCACGGCGGTGTCGCCGACGCGCCTCATCGGATACTGTTTCGCGCTGTCCGGTTCATCGTAGCTGATCCGCTCGCCAGTCAGGCCGTTCGTCATCACGATGTTGAAGCCGCGGGCGGTCGCCTGCCCTTCGGGCGCGCTGAGTTGCAGCAGCGTCTTGTCGGCGTTCGGCTGGACGGCCTTGTCGCGGAAGCTGATCGTCGGTTTCGCCGCCGCCGCGCACCGGCTGAGCGTGATGTTGAAGTCGACCGGCTGCGACGTTGCGTTCAGGCTCGGGAACTGGCCGAGCGACGCTCTGCCGAGATTGACCGGAACGATCATGTTCGACTCGACTTCGCATTGCTTCGGCACTGGAATACCCCCACCGCCGCCGATCGTCAGATTGCCGACGCCGGTATAGGTGATCGACTGCCTGCACATGTTCGGTGAAAGCGGTGGGGTTAAGATCACGTCGCTGCCGAGCGAAGCGGCGTTTTCCGGCAACGTATACGCGTACAACCTGATCCGCGGCGTCCCGAGCAGATCGTTCACGACGATCTCGCCTTCCGGCAACGAGGTCGCCGCCTTGGTCAGCACGAGGTGCTGCTCGAAATAGACCATGATATTGTCGCCGACGGACGTCCCGCCCCCCTCCACGCGATTGATTGCCCACTTCGCAACCGCGGTCGGGTAGACGCTCTGCACCAGCTTGCGCGATTCGCCGTCGCTGTCGACACCCGACCAGCGCAACGCGATGCCGTCCACGTTCGTGCGCGCGAGGCCGTCGGGAACGACCGTCCCCACCTCCCAGTGCCCGGCGCTCACCAGCTCGTACGCGCTGGGCCCCGGAGGCCCGTACCTGTACGTCACGATGAGCGACACCATGCGCTGATAGAGCACGGCGCCGACCGGTGTGCTGTTCGTCAGGCGCGTGACCTGCCGCCAGCTCGTCGCCCGGACATTGCTGAACGTGCAATCGACGGCCGGCGTCCCCGCCGTTGCCGCATTGACATAGCATGCGCACGCCGCGCACACGGACACGGCTGCCCTGAACCAGCGCGCGGGCGTGCGCGCCCATCGACAAACGCGCCGCAGTATCGTTGTCATACTGTCTCCCGTTGAAGCGGCGGCGGGCGTCGCATCGCCCGTCGCCGAATGCCTTACTGCTCGATCACACCGAGGTTGACGCCCGCGATCTTGTGCTGGGCGGCGGCACCGACCGCATGGCTCCACCGGAACGTGCCGCGATTGACGCCGACGAGGCCCCCGTAAACCTGCCGCCACGACGAATAGGTGCTGTTGTTGACGCGACCGCTTGCCGCCGAGCTCTCGACCAGCCCCGCGTTCAGCCCGACCAGGCCACCGAGCGTTGCCTGGCGGCCGCCGCTGACCGTGCCCGACGCCGACGAGCCGAAGATCTCGCCGAGGTTGTCGCCGACGAGCCCGCCGGCGACGCTCGACGTGCTGCCCTGAACGTTGCCCGTCGCCGATGCGACCGCGAGCGTGCCCGACGTTGCGTTGGTCCCTGCAAAACCGCCCACCGACGCATACATGCCGGCAGATACGTCGCCGCTCGCATCGTTGTCGGCCAGTACGCTCTCGTTGTAGCCGGCGAAGCCGCCCGTCTTGCTGTGGCTGCCGCCGGTCGTCTTGCCACGCGCGACCGAATGCGCGATCGTCCCGTCGATGTGGCTGCCGACGAAGCCGCCAACGGTGCCCTGCCCGCCCGATACCGTGCCGTGTGCCTGTGCGTCGTCAATCAGCGCATCGCGGCCCAGGTTGATGCCGACAAAACCGCCCGTTGCGCCGGACGACGCGCTGGTGACAGCGCCCAGCGCCTTGCTCTTGACCACGGAATTCTGGTTCAGCCCGACGAACCCGCCGATGGCTTGCGCGGACTTGCCGTCAACCACGCCGCTTGCAATCGAATCGGAGATCGTGCCGGTGTTGTAGCCGACAAAACCGCCCGCAGTACCGGCTGTGCCGCCCGTCGTGCGTCCGGAGGCGCTGCCCTGCACGACCCCGTCGACCAGGTTCGCGCCGACCAGGCCGCCGACGTTGACGCCCGACAAGCCATGGGCGGATGTCGAGCCGAGGCTCGTGCCGTTGCGAATCACGCCGCCACGATTCAGGCCGACGAGGCCGCCCAGCGATGCGATGTTCGATGCGCCACCCGACACGGTGGCGTTCGCCGTGCCGTCGGATATCGTTGCCACCGCATGTCCGGCAAACGACGCCTGCTCGCCGACGAGACCGCCGGCAGCGTCAGTCATGCCGTTGCCTTCCACCTTGCCGGTAAACGACGATTGCGCCACGCTGCCGCGGTTGATGCCAACGAGGCCGCCGAGCACGTTGCTGCGGCGCGCCCCGGCCCGCACCCGCGTGTTGTCCGACACGACGACGTTCGCGATCTCGCCGCGATTCTCGCCTGCCACCGCACCGATCGCGACCGGTCCCGGGCCCGCGGCCGCACCGACACTCGACGATTTCAGCACGAGGTTCGCGATGCGGCCTGTATTGAGGCCGAACAGACCCGCGTAGGGACTGCCGCTCGTAATCGACAGCCGGCTGACCGAATGACCGAGGCCGTCGAACACACCGGAGAACGGCGTGTCGGCGCCGATCGTCTGGAACGCGGTGTTGGAACGGCTGACGATGTCGTTGCCGAGTACGTACAGGCCGCCCAGGTTCGCGTTGATCGCCTGCAACTGCGCGAGGTTCTGGATCACGGTATGGAAAAAACCGTTCGACTCGAACCCTGCGCCCGCACCGGACAGCGTGACTGATGCGCCGTTGCCGAGCGCGTACGTACCGCCGTAATCGAGCTTGAAACGGGCGTTCGCGCCGGTCAGCGAGACCGGCGCGGTTATCTGCGTGCCTTGTGCCGCGTCGATGGCCACGCCGGCGTTCGCACCCGTTGCACGCAACGCGCCGTTCACGGCTACATCACCCTGCCGGCTCGTCAGCGTCAGCTGATTGCCGGTTGCCCAGTTCACCGGGCCGTCGACCGACAGCTTGCCCTGCTCGGCGACGAGCTCGATATCCGTCATCTCCAGATTGCGTGACAGCGTATCGGCGACGATCGTCCCGTGGCGGCTCGCACCCGGCGTGACCGACAGGTCGGACGACGCGATTCGCCAGACGCCGTT
Organism: Burkholderia sp. BCC1999; assembly: GCF_905339975.1. Taxonomy (NCBI): domain Bacteria; kingdom Pseudomonadati; phylum Pseudomonadota; class Betaproteobacteria; order Burkholderiales; family Burkholderiaceae; genus Burkholderia; species Burkholderia sp. BCC1999. The sequence continues at coordinate 90,639 of NZ_CAJPHP010000012.1, forward strand.
GCGTCCGTTGGTGGCACGGGTATCGACCGTCGTGCCGAGCGCAACCTTCACGTCCGCACCGCGCGTGTCGATCGTGCCGCCGATTCCGGGGGTCGTCGCGCTGGCGTTAAGCGTGCCGGCGACGTTGACCGTCCCTGCGTCATGACCGTCCAGCGAGATCCGCCCGGCGGAGTTCCTGAGCGTGCGCGCCTCGATGGCGCCCTGGTTGTTCACCACCGTCTGCAACAGCGCATTGGCGGTGCGCGCGCTCATCAGCACCTGTCCGCCATCGGCCTTGAGCAGTCGTTCGTTACTGACCAGCGCGTCGACCGCACGCTCGTCGACCTGCAGGTTGAGCAGCTTGCTGCCGTCGAAGTTCAGCGTGACGGCGTCGCCCGCGGCGAGCGCCACGGTGCCCATCTGCGCCTCGACGACGCCACGGTTCGCGACCTGCGCGCCGAGCAACGCAATGGCGCCGCCTTCGGCCGCGACGAGGTTGCCGCTGTTCTGTATGTTGCCGATCGACGTGCCGGAAAACCGGTAGTGCCCGGCGGCGAAATCGGCGTTCTTGATGTCGAGCGTCGAGGCTACGAGGCCGCCGACGTTGACCTGCGAACCGCCACCGAACAGGATCCCGTTCGGGTTGACGAGAAACACGCGGCCGTTCGCGTCGATGCTGCCGTGAATCGTACTGCCTTGCTGCCCCACGACCCGGTTCAGCGCGATCGACGACGCGGACGGCTGGTTGAACCTGACGCGCTGCCCCGCATCGACGTTGAACGACGACCATTCGGTCAGCAGCTTGTCGCTGTGCTGGTTGATCGACATTTGCCGGCCGTTGTCGTAACGCTGGATGTCGGCACTCCCGGACACGACGTTCTCGCCGACCGGCAACGCATGCGCGGCGCTCATCGCACCGCCGGCGACGCATGCGACGGCCAGCATCCTCCTGGTGCGCGTCGATGCCTTGCCGCGGCGACGCACGCGTTCACCCGCAACCTGCCACACTCCCTGCCCGCTGTTCCACACCAGAGCGTAGGTTTTGTTCATTGTCGATTTGCCTCGTTAATAGTTGAATCCCTGCCGATATCCCCGGCAGGACGGGTATTGCACGGTTTGCCGGGGTGTCGGCGATCAATGCGCGTCGAGCCGCCCCCGGTGCTCGCGCGACCGGCCGTCGTCGTCGACCGTGTCAAAGAGGATTTCGTTCGCCGGTGGGCCGGACGGCGCATCGAGCGGAATCTCGGTGCGGCCGAACGGCTCGACGTCGACCGCGCCACCGGCCAGCACGATGGGCCGCCCTTGCACGACGACCCGCGTCAGCGTCACGTAGTACGGCGTCGGGTTGACCGACACGAGGACGGGATGCGCCGCCGCGTCCGACACCGTCCACCTCAGGCGATCCGGTGCGTCGCGCGGATCGCCGTCGATGCCGCGCGGCCGGTACAGCAGCTTCATGCGCAACCGGTACGCGATGCGCAGCATGTTGTCGGCCTGCCCGGCTGGCGGAACTTCGAGCAGGTTGATCCAGAAGCGGGATTCCCGATCCGTTGCCAGTTCGTCGCCCATCGCGCGCACCTGTACCGCCAGCGCCTGCTGCGGGTCGAGCCGCGCAAGCGGCGGCGCGACGACGAAGGGCACGCGAAGGCCGCCCGGATCCGCGTTCGCGTTGCCGTCGTCGAGCCATATCTGAACGAGGATCGGCGTGCTGCCGAGATTGCGGGCGGCAATGGTCTGCGCACGCGCACCGCCGGAATAAATGAAGCGCGTGCCGACGACCGACAGCGCTGCCGACGCGGGGAGGGAAACAATGGCCGGCACGGACGCGGCGGCCGCGAGCAACGCCGCCCGGACCACGCCGAGCAGAATGTGCGCGTTGCATGACATGGACGGCAGCCGGGTCGCGAGCGACACGAAACGGGGGAAAACGAAGCGCATCGAACTACGGCCTCCCGGCTCGCGGCGGCAGCGACGCGGGCGAACGGCACACGCGAGTGAGCGTCACATAGCCCGTGCCCGCGCGTTGCTCCGCCGGCACCGAATAGTCGATCGCGCACTGCTGATCCTGTCGCTGCCCCCACTCGACCCGGATTCGGCCGTCATGCTCGGCGCTGCGCACGAACAGGCGACTGCCCTGACCGACTGCCCCGAGCGGCGCGCCCGTCCGTGCATCGAGCGCGCGCGCGGCGAACGGCAACGGGCGGCCGTCCTCGGTTGTCGCGTCGATCAGCAGCGCGCGCGCCTTCACCGTATCGTATGAAAGCATCACGACCGCGCCCGCGCGGGGCGCGACGCTGCGTGAGACCGTCGTCATCTCGACATCGTCCGCCACGTCCTTCGGATCGATGTCGATCCGGTTGAGCTGATAAGGGACGAGGCTCGGAATGATCGCGTAGCCGAACCGGTTGACCCTGGCATCCGAGTTGCCGACCGACGCGCCTTGCGCATCCGGCGCGCGCACGACACCGACCGTCTCGCCCAGCGTCGGCCCGGGCGTCACGCCGCCCGGGTGCACCACCAGCCCGCCCGACGCACTGAGCGACGCCTGCTGGTAGCCGCTGCCCATCCCGAAGTTGCCCGCGAGCGACGCCGTCGGCGTCCGGTAGCCGACGCCGAAACTGCCCGACGACGCGCGGTTGCTGCCGTCGTAGGTCGCCGACAGCGAGTACGAGCCGTCGCCCTGTTCGCCGAAGCGCCCGGACACGCCTGCCATTGCGCTCGTGCCCGCGCTGCTGTCGTGCGTGACGAGCGTGTTGAACGTCGGTGCGCGACGCGCATGCTGGCCGAGCGGAATCGACACGCTTACATTCGCGAGCGTGTTGCCTTCCGGGCGCCCGAACGACGACATGCCGGCCGACATGTTGCGCACCCGCTGGACCGACGCGCTCAGCGTCACGTCGCGCCACTGCTTGCTGTAGCCGAGCGTGAAGCTGAGCGTCTGGCCGCGTCCCGCCCAATAACTGAGCGACGAGCCGTTCAGATAGACGTTGCCGGCCTGCCCGATCTGCTGGCTGATGTTGAGATCGACGCGATTGCGCAACCGGGGAAACGCGTCGACCGACAGCCCTTGGGCGGCCCTGCCGGCCAGTTGCAACGCATCGCTCAGGCCGAGATAGCCTTTCGTCGAATAGCGATACGCGAGCAGCGAGAAGTTCGTGCCGCTGTTCGGCAAATTCTTGCTGTACGACACACGGATACTGGACCCGTTCATCCGCTCGGCGCCGGCCGGCTGCGTGCGCGCGACCGTGACGTCGGCCGCGATGCCGCCGATCGGCGTATTGAACGCGATGCCCATCAGCGCCGACTGGTAGCGCCCGGCGAACGCGCCGCCGCCGTATGCCGTCACCAGGTTGTTGATCCCCCGCTGCACGGTGAACTGGCCGACATACTGCGCACCGCCGCCGGTACCTGAACCGAAATCGATCGCGCGGCCCGCCATCGCGCTGAATCGCGTGCTCCCCGGCCGCAGCAGCTGAACCGTCGTCGCGAACGGCACGATGAAGCTGTGCGCATCGCCGTTCGCTTCGGTCACCGTCACATTCAGGTCGCCGCCGTAACTCATCGCCTGCAGGTCGTCGATCTCGAACGGGCCCGGTGCAACCGTCGTTTCATGCACGAGATAGCCGCGCTGGCGGATCGTCACGCGCGCGTTGGACTGTGCAACGCCGCGCACGACGGGCGCGTAGTAGCGCAGCGTATCGGGCAGCATCCGGTCGTCACTCGAGATCTGGACGCCGCGAAACGATACGGCGTCGAACAGATCGCCGCTCGTCGAGCTTTCCCCGACGAGCAACTGGGCCCGCCATGCAGGCAGATCCGTCTGTGCGTAGACGTTGCCGCGCTGGTAACGCACGACACCGCGCTGCGACCAGGTGAAATTGCCCGTATGGCGAATCCGGAACGGCCCGGCGTTCGCCCCCATCGTCAGCCCCGTATAGAGCTGCGCGAACTCGTAGCCGCCAGCACGCGTCGTAAACGCCATCGCGTTGTAGTTCACGAGTGCGGCCGGCACGCCGTTCGTCCAGGTCGACGGGTCGACGTAAGTGCTCCGGTTCGCGAGCCGCATGTAGAACTGGGGGACGACCAGATACAGCTTCTGTTCGTCCTGATCGAACGACAGCTCGGCGCCGGGAACATGGCGGGAGATCGGCTCGCAAAGCAGCCCGTCGGGCATCGGTTCAGGCCGCGCATCGCGATCCTGGCCGCGCTCGCTGCGCGCCAGATCGACGCCCGCGCGCTGCAGCATCGCACGGTCGTAGCACGGCCGAACGCGGCCGTCGCCGGCGCGCCGGAACGAGATCTCCTCCACACCGCGCCATTGCCCGTTGACGACGAAATCCACGCGACGCTGCCCTTCCGTCAGCACGTTCGGACGCTCGTAGGGCGTCGTGTCGATCGGTGTCGCCCCGGCCCCGTGCATCAGCATCGATTCGTCGAAGCGGACCGTGTCGCCAGCCTGCGATGTCGGTTCCGCCGCAACCGGCGTGTCGTGGCCTGTATCGTCGTGCGCCAGCGTTGCGGTTGCCGCGGCCGCGCGCTCCACGAGCAGGCCCGCGCTCGCGACGGCGACCGCCACCGGCGTCAGTGCCGATGCGATTGCCCGCCGACGCGATCGCGATCGGCGGCGAGACGCTGGTACCGGGGCGTGCAAGGTAGGAATAACCGAAAAGCTCTGCATGAGAAATTGCGTTATTTCGCATGCCGAATCAACTGGTCGTCGTATCGACCCGTGAAACGGCGTGTTGAATCGTGCCTCGACACGGTGTGGCCGGACGTCCTGCTCAGTCCGCCAGTTTTTTCGTTATCGTGGTGCGGCCGCCGTAGTCGTCGATGACCATGTACCGCACGGTTGCCGGCTTGCGCGTCGATGCCGCAACACCCGGCAATACAAACTGCGCGCGGTCAAACGGTGCGACCATTCCGCCGCCTGCCGATACGAACGTGCCACCCGCATCGCTCTCCACCTTGCCGAACGAAACGTAATACGGCGTGGGGTTGGCAACCTCGAGCACGACCCCGCGGCCGCCCGTGCCAGGCGCTGCCGCAGCCGTTTTCCAGACCAGTTGATCGGGTGCGGCATCCACGCCGTCGGCGATCGCCGTCGGTCGAAAGAAGAGTTTGATGCGCGTCCGGAATCCGAAGCGCAGCTGGTTACCGGCATCCTTCGGGCCGGCCGGCACCTCGAGTACGTTCAGCCAGTAGATCGATTCGCGGTCGCCGGGCAGCGATGCCGGCGTGTGCGTGATGCGCAGCACGGCACTGCGGCCGGGCTCGACGCGCTTCAGGGACGGAGCAACGATGAACGGCACCTGCAATTGTTCGGGCGGCACGTCGACACGGCCATCGTCGACCCAACTTTGCGCAAGCACCGGTTGCTCCGACGTGTTTTCGACGCGTACCGTCACGTCGCGCTCGCGTTCCGGGAAAACCACACGCGTGCCGTTCAATACAAGCGCCGCCTGCGCCGGCACGGCGCAGGCAGCCCATGCCATGACGCAACACGTCACTACATAATTAATAGTCCGAAATGACAAGATCATGGCATGGAACCTGGACAGCAACGATCAGTAGTAAGCGAGCGTGTAGCGGATAAACGAATTGCCCGAGCCGGTCTTGATGGCGGCCTGATCGACCGTCGACACGTAGGCGGCCGAATAGGTCAGCGTCGCTGTATTGTCCTTCACGGTTGCGACCTGCGCATCCGCCATGTTTTGCGGCTTGCCGAGCCAGATCTTGCCGGCCTTGCCGTTGCCGGCGTCGCTGACCTGAATCTCCACGCCTTCGGCCGGTTTCGTCCCGACGAGCTTCAGGTTGCCGGTGGCCGGATTGACGTTGACCGATGCCGGGTCGAAATCGATCACGACCTTGGTATCGTCGGTACATCCCGCGTTGCCGCCGAGATTCAGCGCAAACGGCACGGGTGTGGACGTCGAGCCTGCCGTGGCGAACGTGCTCGGGTTGATATGGTCGCCCAGCGACACTTCGCGGATATTGTCTACGCCAGGCGCCTGGCCGTTGATGTTGCACGTCACGTCCGAGATGCTTCCCTCGAACTTGATCGTCCCGTCGTATGCATGGGCAACCGTCGGAGCCAGGACTGCGCTTGCGATACCGGTCGCAATCCAGCACCGAAGAAGTTTCATCTTCATTTCCACTTTCCTAAGAGATTGATTGGCTTGTTGCATAGCGGCCGACATGCGCAATGCCGCTTTCTTCAACGACATGGCGCGAAATGACGGCCGCGCCGTCATTCCCGGGAAAGCGGAATACTCCGCTTCCCTTCGAATACTGACGACCACGCCATTCTATTTATTCGAGCCAGAAATTAATATCGTACAAGTATGAAATTGACGGAATCGAAAGCATTCTTGAAGAACTGGATTCGGGCAGTTTATTTGCACATCCGCCATCGAAACGGCTTTCCAGCAAACGAGGCCATTCCGGCACGTCTGTACCGCCATCCTGGCAGGCCATCCAACGAATGACTCAGGCATGAGTAGAGAATTGCGTCAATACGCCCAATGACATATATTTTCCAGTCAACAGAAAAGTCCCAATTCAATAAATAAAGTTGAGATAAATCTCAATCCATTTACTAGAATTTATGATTTAACTGAAAAGCGGCCATGCCAACGGGAAAAAGCAATGCACCATTGTCCGATGTTTTCGTTTTTTACTACTGCGGTACGTCGAGAGAACGCGCGACGTCCATTACCGCAAATCCGAACGGCCTGGGCCGGAAGGCAAGGAAATATCGTGATGCAGGCCGGCGCCTGCATGCGTCGGTCGGGCGACCGCGCACGAAGTCTGCGCGCTTCGCGCAGACGTGATGGGACCGATCGTGGCGCCATGGCCGGCGGCACGCTAAAAAAAGACGCCCGCTGCACGCAGCGGGCGCGAATCCCAGTCAAGGAGGTGTCACACGAACTACAGGCCCAGATTAAGGAAATCGCGTGCAACGGACAACGAATCGATTCCCATATCGATATGACGGGATACGCTCATGCCGGTACTTCCCGGGTCGCACAGTGGATGCCGCCACCGCCCGATGCGATGCCGAGGATGTCGACCTGCACGATCGCACGGTTCGCCGCATACGGCCGGATCGCGGCAACCGCGGCCGCGTCGGCCGCCGCGTCGTTGAACTTCGGCATCACGATCGCGCCGTTGCACGTGTAGAAATTGATGTAACCGGCCGCGAAATGCGACATCTGCCGCGCGCTCAGCGTCGTACCGGCCGACGTGCCGTAGTTGACCGGCGGCACGAACTCGACGATCTGCAGCGGCCGGCCGTTCGCGTCGGTCTGGCCGGCCAGGCGTTTCCGGTTCGCGTCCGTCAATGCGCGCTCGCCGGTCGAATTCGATGCGTCGTAACAGCATGCGACCACGCCGGGCGCGAGAAAGCGCGCGTAGAAATCGACGTGACCGTTCGTGATGTCGGTCTCGTCAGCCGGCGACGCCGCGCCGCCGGCACCACCCACGCCGCTGCCGCGCGGGTAGGTCGCCGTGCCCGGCAGCCAGATGATCTTCTGCACGCCGAGCGTGCGCTTCAGTTCGGCGAGCACGGTATCGCGGGCCGTCGGCAACAGCGTCGCGTTGGCAATCGCGCCGTTCGGGATGTCGAATAGCTGCGGATTGCGGTTCACGTGCAGCACGGCCGACTCGGTGAGGATCGCCGTCGCGTCGCCGTCGAATTCGATCGCGCCGCCTTCGAGCGTCAACGTGCTGCGGATCAGGTTCGCACCTCTGGTCTGCGCCATCCAGCCCGCCACCCTGCTGTCCTGGCTGAACGACTGGAAAAACTTGCCCGCTTTCGACCGGTTGCTCGCGGCCAGGATCGCTGGCGGAATCGTCCCCGTACCCTGGCCGGCGCCGTCGGTGTTCGCGTTGCCCCAGCCGTTGAAATTGAAGCCGATCGCATTCAGCGCATTGCCGTTCGCCGTGTCCCGGACGAACACGCAACCCGTGTCGCGGACCCAGAAATCGTTGAAGCCGTCGGCAAGCGGCACGAGGGTGATCCCGCCCGTACCCGCGGCGCGCGTCGCATAGCGCGCATGCAGGTCCGGATTCGCGACGCTCGCGGTCGCGAGCAGCGCGCGCGCCGCGTCCAGATCGACCGGCAGCACCAGCATGTTGACCGGTTCGGTTGCGCCGATCGCCTTCGCGACGTCCATCAGGTCGGCCCGCACGCGGTCGATGCCGGCATCCGTACTCTGTGACGTGACGGGCGCCCAGATGCCGTCCACGGCGGACGCGAAGGTCATGTAGGTCAATGCGTGCGGCATATCTTCGGCCGGCATCCGGTACCCGGCCTGCCGTGCCGACGGCGTCGGGCGCGACGCGGCGGCCGCATCGGACGCGCCGCCGCCGTCGCCGCCACCGCACGCGGCCAGGCTGCCCAGCAGCGGCATGCCGAGCCACGCGGCCGAACAGCGGATGAAACTGCGTCGGCCGGCATCCGGCATGGGCGGCGCGTGCGGGTTCGTACTCGCGTTGTTGCCTTTCTTCGTCATGTATTTCAACTCCATTGCGCGGACGGCGCGCAGGCGTGCGCGCCGGCTTCCGTCCCGCGGGACGGATTCCGCCTTGTTTTCAGTAGTCAGGAAAGACTGGAAAATTGAAGCAGCCTGCGGACCGGTCACGCGGACCGGCCCGTCGCCGTGCTCAGGCCGGCTGCTGTTGCGTGGTGCAGTGGATGCCGCCGCCACCCGCGGCGATGCCGTCGATGTTCAGCTGGATGACCTCGCGGCCGGGGAACAGGTCGACGAGCGTGTCGCGCGTATTGCGGTCGGCACGACTGTCGCCGAATTGCGGCGCGATCACCGCACGGTTGCACACGTAGAAGTTGATGTAGCCCGCCGCGAACTCCGCGTTCTCGTAGGCGTGCCGGACCGTCTTCGGCCCCGGCAGCACGACGACCTTCAACGGGCGCCCCTTCGCATCGGTGGATTTCCGCAGGATCTCCAGATGCTGCCGCGTCACCGCGTGATCGTACGACGACGGATCGGTGTCGAGCCCGGCCACCACGACGCCCGGGCTCGTGAAACGCGCGTAGAAGTCGGTATGCCCGTCGGTGATGTCCTTGCCTGCGATGCCGGGCAGCCAGATGATCTTCTTCAGCCCGAGCAGGCGGCTCAGCTCGGCCTCGCACTGGGCCTGGCTGACGCCCGGGTTGCGGTTTGCATTCAGCACGCAACTGCGCGTGATGATCGCCGTGCCCTCGCCGTCCACCTCGATGCCGCCGCCTTCCAGCACGAGCTTCGTGTCGATCAGCCGCACGCCGGCGCGCTCGGTCACGAACGGTGCGACTTCCGCGTCCTGGTCGTGTTCCTGCTTGTTGCCCCAGCCGTTGAAATTGAAGCTCACGCCGCCGAGCTGGCCCGACGCGTTCTTCACGAACACGGGCCCCGTATCGCGCATCCACAGATCGTCGACCGGATGCTGGACGAGCTCGACCGACGAGCCGCACAGCCGCGATGCGATCGCATAGTCCTGCTCCCGCACCAGCATCTTCAACGGCTCGTGCGCCGCGATTGCCTTCGCGACGGCCGCGAGGTTCTCGCGCACCACCGGCAGCAATCGCGCGCCCCAGATGTCCTCGCTCGGGCCGAACGCCATCCAGGTCGCCGTGTGCGGCGCGCCTTCGTCCGGCATGTGCCAGGTGGCGCCCTGCTGCGCGTGCGCGGCGCGGCCGAACAATCCGCCCAGCGTACCGGCGGCCAGCGCCGCGCCCGATACGGACAGGCCGCGTTTCAACAGTTGACGTCGTGTGGTCATGGCATTCCTCTTTCGCTTGCCGGTTGCTTCAATGATTTCGTGGTGCGCCGTCATGGCCGCGCGGTCTTGAAGCCGAGCCAGGTCCGGCCTTCCAGACGCATCGTGGCCGGCGACTCGGCGATCGGCGTGAACAGTGTGCGCCGGGTCGCGTCGTCCGGATAGATGCCCGGATCGCGAACCAGCGCCGGGTCCATCAGCTTCAGCGCGCCCTGGTTCGCGTTCGCGTAGCGCGTCGAGTTCGAGATCTTCGCGATCACGTCCGGACGCAGGATGTAGTTGATGAACGCGTGCGCGTTGTCCGGATGCTTCGCCGACGCCGGGATCACCATCGCGTCGAACCACATCAGGCTGCCGATGCGCGGGATGTCGTACACGACGTCACGCTTCGGATCGCGCGCCTTCGCCTTCTGCGCGGCCAGGTTGATCGCACCGGAGAAGCCGACCGTCACGCACAGCTCGCCTTCGATCAGCTCGTTGGCGTCGGACGACCCGACGAACTGGCGGATGAACGGCCGGACCTTCATCAGCATCGCCTGCGCGGCCGCGTAATCCTGCGCGGACGGACGCATCGGATCGCGGCCGATGTAGCGCAGCGCCAGCGGCAGCACCGTGCTCGCGGAGTCCTGCAGGCCCAGCCCGCATTTCGCGGCGACGCGCGCCGCGATCGCCGGGTTGAACAGCAGGTCGAGACTGTCGGCCGGCATGTCCTTGCCGAGGATCGCGCTCACCTTCGCGCGGTCGTAGCCGACGCCCACGGTGCCCCACATGTACGGCACGCCGTACTGGTTGCCGGGATCGGACTGCGCCATCTGCTTCAACAGCGACGGGTCGAGATACTTCAGATTCGGCAGCCGGCCCTTGTCGAGCTTCCGATACACGCCGGCCTGGATCTGCTTGGCCATGAAGTCGTTGGTCGGCCACACGAGGTCGTAGCCGCTGTTGCCGGTCAACAGCTTCGACTGCAGCGTCTCGTCGCTGTCGTACGCGTCGTAGCGCACCTTGATGCCGGTTTCCTTCTCGAACGCGGCAATCGTATCCGGCGCGAAGTAGTTGCTCCAGTTGTACAGGTTCAGCACCTTCTCTTCGTCGGCGCGGGCCGCACCGGCCAGCACGCACAACGCGAGGCCCGGCGCCGCGACGCGCAGCCATCCTTTCCGTTTCATGGCGAACCTCTTATCGATAACAGGACGACACGCCGTCGCTGGTCAGCAACGTGCGATACATCTCCGGGCGGCGATCGCGGAAAAAGCCCCACGATTGACGGTCGGCGCGGATCGCGTCGAGGTCGAACGTCTGCACGAGCACGGCTTCGTCGGTGCGGTTCGCCTCGGCCCGTTTCTCGCCGGTGTGATCCGCGATGAAGCTCGACCCGTAGAACACGCCGGTCAGCCCATGCTGCCGCGGATTGCCGTTGCCGAAGCCCGTTTCGCGTCCGATCCGGTTGGCCGCGACGACCGGCACCATGTTGGCCGCCGCATGGCCCTGCATCGTGCGCTGCCAGTGGCCGGCCGAATCGAATTCGCTGCTGAACGGCTCCGAACCGATGATGGTCGGAAAGCACAGGATCTCGGCGCCCATCAGCGCGAGACTGCGCGCCGTCTCCGGGTACCACTGATCCCAGCAGATGCCGATGCCGATCCGCCCGAAACGCGTGTCCCACACCTTGAAACCGGTGTCGCCCGGCGTGAAATAGAACTTCTCCGTATAGCCGGGCCCGTCCGGGATATGCGTCTTGCGATAGACGCCGAGTACGCGTCCGTCCGCATCCGCCACGGCGATCGAGTTGTACGCGGCATTGCCCGCACGCTCGAAGAAGCCGATCGGCAGCACGATGCCGAGCTCGCCGGCCAGCGCCGCGAACCGGGCGATCTGCGCATTGCCTTCGAACGGCTGCGCGAGTTCGAGATGGCGCACGTTCTGGTCGAGACAGAAGTACGGCATCGCGAACAGCTCCGGGCACAGCACGAGATTCGCGCCCTGTGCGGCGGCCACGCGGATCAGGCGCTCCGCGGTGGCCATGTTGTCTTCGAGATTCCAGCTGCCCGACGCCATCTGCACGGCGGCGACGGTAATGTGTTTGGACGGCATTGCGTTGCTCCTCGGTAGGACCGGAAACCGCTGATGGAACGTCGCTCAGCGCGCGACGGAAGGCTGCTGCTGCGTCGAACAGTGGATGCTGCCGCCGCCGATCGACAGCGTTGGAATCGGCAGCATCTCCACCTTACGCCCCGGGAATGCCAGGCTGAAAGCGTCGCGTGCGGCCTCGTCCTGCTCGACACCGAACGCGGTCACGATCACCGCGCCGTTCACCAGGATGTAGTTCGCGTAGCAATCGCAATAGCGCTCGGAGCCGAAGCGTTCGCTGACGATCGGCGACGGCAGGTCGAGCAGCTCGAAACGGCGCCCCGCCGCATCGGTCGCGAGTTCCAGCGCACGGCGGTTTTCGCGCATCACGCGGAAATAGTCGCCCTGCTCGGGTACGGCGGTCTGGCACAGCATCCGGCCGGGCGCGATGAACGACGCGATGCCGTCGACGTGCCCGTTCGTCTCCACTTCGTCGGGGTTGCCCGGCAGCCATACGATCTTCTCGACGCCCAGCATCCGGCGCAGCTCCGCCTCGATCTCCGTGCGGCTCAGGTGCGGATTGCGGTTGGGATGCAGCAGGCAGCTCTCGGTCGTGACCAGCGTGCCCTGCCCGTCGACGTAGAACGAGCCACCTTCCAGCACCATGTGCGAGTTGAAGATCTCGGCGCCGGCCGCACGCGCGATGTCCTGCCCGGCCTGCTGGCAGCCGTCGTACGGCTGATACTTCTCGCCCCAGCAGTTGAAGCGGAACACGGCCGCGCCGAGCCCGTGCTGTTCGCTCACGAGGAAAATCGGTCCGCAGTCGCGCAACCAGTTGTCCTCGGCCGCGACGGGCAGCACGTCGACGCTCGGGCCCACCAGCGCTCGCGCGGCGTCGGCCTGGCTGTGGTGCACCGCGACCACGCAGCGCTGGTAGCGCGCGATCGTCCGCGCAACCAGCGCGAATTCGCGGCAAACCTGCGCGTAATGCGTCCCCCACAAGTCCTCGCGGTCTTCGAGAACCGGCCATCCGAGCCACGTGGCGTGCATGGATTCCCATTCGGCGGGCATCCGGTAACCGCGCTGGCGAGCATCAAAGCGACCCATCGATCCGACTCCGTTGTGATTGATGAGCGATTGTCCGTCAGGTTAAACTTGATGAATATTGATATTTCTTGGCCGAATTAATCAATTCAACTCATATCTCCATGCAACGCGTTCCGTCCCTGAAACTGCTGAGCGGCTTCGAAGCCGCGGCCCGGCTGGGCAACTTCTCGCGTGCGGCCGACGAGCTTCACCTGTCGCAATCGGCGATCAGCCATCAGATCCAGCAGCTCGAAGCGCAACTCGGGCAGCCGCTGTTCCGCCGGCGCGGCCGCGGCGTCGAGCTGACCATCGCCGGCGAGGTCCTGCAGCGCAGCGTGCAGCGTGCGATGGACACGTTGCGCGGCGGGCTCGACCGCATCGCGACCTACCTGAACCCGGGGCTCGTCGTGCTGGTGTGTCCGGCGCCGTTGCTGCACGGCTGGCTGCAGCCGCGCCTCGAGCAGTTGCAGCAGGTGCTGCCGGACCTGTGCCCGCTGCTGTCGACCGACGAAACGGCGCGCTACGTCGACGAGATCGACGTCGACATGACGATCGGCACGCGGCCGATGCTGCAGCCCGGCCTGGTCGATATCCCGTTCATGCGCGACGAGTGGGTGACGGTGTGCGCGACGCCGCTGGCCGAGACGCTCGCCCGCGTGCCGCGCGCCGAACATGCGCGGCACGCGGGGCTCGTCTGCCTCGAAGCGAGCCTGACCGACGAGCGTATGGCGACCGTTTTTCGCGAACAGCTGTCGGATTTCCGGATGCAAGCGATCTATGACGATCAGCGGCTGGTACTGGACGCCGTGCAGCGCGGCCGCGGCATCGCGTGCCTGCCGCGCCTCGTCGCCCAGGCGGGCCTCGACCAGCACGCGCTGACCGTGCTCGCCGACTACCCGCGCCTGCCCGGCACCACCTGGTGGCTGTCGCGGATGGAAGGCCCCTCGCGCTCGCCGATCGTCGAGCAGATGTTCGACTGGCTGGTCGAGCAAGGCATCCTGTCGAGCGTGGCCGACCCGGCGCCCGACCGCGCGAAGCCGCCGTCCGCGTAATCGCGCGCCGCAAAAAAACGTCCCGCCGGTTGGCGGGACGTTCGTCATGACGCACATGCGTGCAACGCGCAGCCGATCACGGCTCGTGACGCAGATAGCCTTCCTTGCTCGGGTCGCGCATCCGCCACGACACGATCAGGGAGATCGCGCACAGCACGGTCACGTACCAGTAGAAGGTTTCCTCGCTGCCGATCGACTTGAACCACAGCGCGACGTACTCGGCCGAGCCGCCGAAGATTGCGTTCGCAACCGCATACGACAGGCCGACGCCCATCGCACGCACTTCGGGCGGGAACATCTCGGCCTTGATGAGGCCGCTGATCGACGTGTAGAAGCTGACGATCGCCAGCGCAACCGTGATCAGCACGAACGCGGCCACGGGGCTCGTCACGTCCTTCAGCGCATGCATCAGCGGCACGGTGCCGATCACCGCGAACGAGCCGAACAGGATCATCGACGTACGGCGGCCGATCCGGTCGGACAGCGCGCCGAATACCGGCTGCATCAGCATGTAGACGAGCAGCGCGACGGTCATCACGTTGCTGGCCGTCTTCGCGTGCATGCCGGCCGTGTTCACGAGGTACTTCTGCATGTACGTCGTGAACGTGTAGAAGATCAGCGAGCCGCCGGCCGTGAAACCGACCACCGTGAAGAACGCGCCCTTGTGCTCCCACACGCCGCGGATCGTACCGGCATTCTTCTTGTCGCGCGATTCGCTGGTCGACGTCTCGTCGAGCGATTTCCGCAGGTACAGCGAGATCAGCGCGGCCGCCGCGCCGACCACGAACGGAATGCGCCAGCCCCATGCCTTCAGCTCGTCGGTCGACAGCGTCTGTTGCAGGATCACGAGCACCAGCAGCGCGCACAGCTGGCCGCCGATCAGCGTCACGTACTGGAACGACGCGAAGAAGCCGCGGCGCCCCTTCAGCGCGACTTCACTCATGTAGGTCGCGCTGGTGCCGTACTCGCCGCCCACCGACAAGCCCTGGAACAGGCGCGCGACCAGCAGCAGCGCCGGCGCGAGCGCGCCGATCTGTGCGTAGGTCGGCAGCACCGCGATCACGAGCGACCCGCCGCACATCATCAGCACCGAGATCATCATCGCCGCGCGGCGGCCGTGACGATCGGCGATGCGGCCGAACAGCCAGCCGCCGATCGGACGCATCAGGAAGCCGGCCGCGAACACGCCGGCCGTGTTCAGCAGCTGCGTCGTCGTGTTGCCGCTCGGGAAGAACGCCGGCGCGAAGTACAGCGCGCAGAACGAGTAGATATAGAAGTCGAACCACTCGACGAGGTTGCCCGATGAGGCGCCGACGATGGCGAACACGCGCCGCCGGGTGTCATGCGCGGACAGCGCAGCTTGGTCGGTCTGGACGTCCATGGGTTGGTCTGTTCCTTTTAGTGCTTTCTGGGCGAGACGGCTGGGGGCCGTCGCGTGCGATCGCACGTGGCACCGGTTCCGGCGCACGGCGCTACGGGATTTTAGCGAAATGTAAAGTAACAAGCGCTCCGGGTTCGTCCGGATGTAGAAAAATTTTCTCCCGCCACGTGTTCGTCATATGAAAACGCCAGCCGTCAGGCTGGCGTCCGATGCAAACATTTTCGAAGGCACCGATCAAACGCGGATCTCCGGCGGCACGTAGCGGCACTCGTAGCGCTTGCGCACGGTACCGGCCTCGTCGACGCTTTCCAGGTACACGTCGAACTGCCAGAGCCGCGCCATGTGCTTGAGTACTTCGTCGCTGTCGTTCGACAGGTGACGGTTGTCGGTCATGAAGTGGCGCAGCGTGAGGCTGCGGTCGCCGCGCGTGTTGACGGCCCACACCTGGATATTCGGCTCGCGGTGATGGATGTCGTACTGCCGCGACAATGCCTGCCGCACGTACTGGTAGCCGGAATCGTCGTGGATCGCCGAGACCTCGAGCGAATCGCGCATGTCGTCGTCGAGCACCGAGAAGAGCCGCATGTCGCGGATCAGGCTCGGCGACAGGTACTGCGCGATGAAGCTCTCGTCCTTGAAGTTGCGCATCGCGTAATGCATCGCCGGCAACCACGGGGTGCCCGCGATCTCCGGAAACCACTTGTAGTCTTCTTCCGTCGGCGCTTCGCAGATCCGCCGGATGTCGCTCATCATCGAGAAGCCGAGCGCATACGGGTTGATCCCGCTGTAGTACGGCTTCGTGACGGGCGGCTGGTAGACCACGTTGCTGTGCGAATGCAGGAACTCCATCATGAAGCTGTCTTCCAGCTTCCCCTGGTTGTACAGCGTATTGAGCAGCGTGTAATGCCAGAACGTCGCCCAGCCTTCGTTCATCACCTGCGTCTGCCGCTGCGGGTAGAAATACTGGCCGATCTTGCGCACGATGCGGATCACTTCCCGCTCCCACGGCTCGAGCAGCGGCGCATTCTTTTCCGCGAAATACAACAGGTTTTCCTGCGGCTCGGGCGGATAACGGCCTTCCTGCTCTTCCATCAGCTCGGGCTTCTTGCCCGGCAGCGTGCGCCACAGTTCGTTCACCTGCGACTGCAGGTACGCCTCGCGTTCGCGCCGCAGCGCGGCCTCCTTCGACAGCGAAGGCTTCTGCGGCCGCTTGTAGCGGTCGACGCCATAGTTCATCAGCGCATGACACGAATCGAGCAGTTCCTCGACGCGATCGAGACCGTAGCGCTCCTCGCATTCCGCCACGTAGTTCTTCGCGTACACGAGATAGTCGATGATCGCGTGCGCGTCGGTCCACAGCCGGAACAGGTAGTTGCCCTTGAAGAACGAGTTGTGCCCGTACGCCGCGTGCGCGATGACGAGCGCCTGCATCGTCATCGTGTTCTCTTCCATCAGATACGCGATGCACGGATTCGAGTTGATGACGATTTCGTACGCGAGCCCCATCTGGCCGCGACGATAGCTCTTCTCGGTCGACAGGAAGTGCTTGCCGAACGACCAGTGACGGTAGTTGACGGGCATCCCGACCGACGCATATGCGTCCATCATCTGCTCGGCGCTGATCAGTTCGAGCTGGATCGGGTAGATATCGAGCTCGTATTGTTCGGCGACCTGCGAGATGTGCGTGTCGTATTCCTCGAGCAGTTCGAACGTCCAGTCGGACGGGCACGGCAGCGGCTTGCGTTCGGCAACGTTCATACGCGCTTCCTTTTGCCCTGAGCCGGGCAAGTCGGCGGCCGGCGGCGGCGGTTCGGCCTGCCCGCGTTGCTGCGATGCGGCAGAGCCGGCCGTGTCGTCGCCGGAGGGGCGCGGCGCGTAGCCGCGCGACTCGTTGTGCAGATGGCGGGTCGTCATGACATTTCCACCTGCTTTTCGAACAATTCGCGAAACACCGGGTAAATGTCGGCAGCCGATTCCACTTTTTTCATCGCGAGATGCGGCTGCGACAAGGCCAGTTGCGCGTATTCCAGCCACAGGTTCTGCTCTTCCGGCGCGACCTGGATATACGCGAAGTAACGCGTCTTCGTGAGGATATCCTCTTCCAGGATTTTGCGACACTTGGGCGAATCGTCGGTCCAGTTGTCGCCGTCGGACGCCTGCGCGCCGTAGATGTTCCACTCGGTCGGCGAGTAGCGCTCGTTCATCACCTTGCGCATCAGCTCGAGCGCACTCGACACCACCGTGCCGCCGCTCTCGGTCGAATGGAAGAAGGTGTCCTCGTCGACTTCCTCGGCACGCGTGTGGTGACGGATGAACACCACCTCGATGCGCTCGTAGTTGCGCTTGAGGAACAGGTACAGCAGGATGAAGAAGCGCTTCGACAGATCCTTGCGCTGCTCGTCCATCGAGCCCGACACGTCCATCAGGCAGAACATCACGGCCTGGCTCGACGGTTGCGGCTGCTTCACGCGGTTGATGTAGCGCAGGTCGAACGGATCGATGAACGGAATCCGCCAGATGCGCCCCTTCAGGTGATGGATCTCGGCCTCGAGCACCGCGATCTCCGCGCGCCGGTCCTCCGGATCGCTCTTCATCGCCTCGAGCTGCGCCTCGAGCTCGCGCAGCTCGTTGACGAGCGGCGAGCCGAGCGCGATGCGACGCCCGAGTGCGCTACGCAGCGAACGCACGACATCGATGTTGTTCGGCGTGCCTTCCGCCGACCAGCCCGCGCGCACGTTCTTCCAGCTCGGCACCGTCAGCAGGTGCGTCTTCACGAGGCGCGGCAGTTCGAGATCGTCGAAGAAGTACTGCATGAACTCGTCGCGCGACAACTCGAACACGAAGTCGTCCTGCCCTTCGCCCTCGTTGCTCGCCTGACTGCCTCCGCCGCCCGAGCCGCCCTGCGGACGCGGGATCTTGTCGCCGCGCACGTAGTCCTCGTTGCCGGGGTGCACGTATTCGCGACGCCCGCCCGGCCCGTGCCGGAAATTCGGCTCCGCGATGTCCTTGCGCGGGATCGTGATGCTCTGCGTGCTCTGGATATCCTTGATGCTACGGTCGCGCACCGCGTCGGACACGGCACGACGAATGTAGTTCTTGACGCGACGCAGAAAGCGTTCGCGGTTGGCGATACTCTTGTTCTTGCCGGCCAGCCTGCGGTCGATGATTTGATGAAGCACTGCCGGTCTCCCGCTCGAAAGTCGATCTGCCGGGACGCTCGCCGCACATGCCGTCTCCCGTCATGCGGGCGGCGCCTCTGAAAGCGCCCGCACGGCGAGGCCGTACGGGCGCGGTACCGCGCGCGTCATGATGACTTGCGCACGCGCAGGTACCAGTCGCAAAGCAGCCTCACCTGCTTCGGCGTATAGCCCTTCGCGACCATCCGGTTCACAAAGTCCTCATGCTTGCGCTGTTCCTCCGCCGAACCCTTTGCGTTGAACGAAATCACCGGCAACAGTTCCTCGGTATTCGAGAACATCTTCTTCTCGATCACGACGCGCAACTTCTCGTAGCTCGTCCACACGGGGTTCTTGCCGGCGTTCGCCGCCCGTGCGCGCAACACGAAGTTCACGATCTCGTTGCGGTAATCCTTCGGATTACTGATGCCTGCCGGCTTCTCGATCTTCTCCAGCTCCGCGTTCAGCGCGGCGCGGTCGAAGCTCTCGCCCGTGTCGTGATCGCGGAATTCCTGGTCCTGGATCCAGAAGTCCGCATACGTGACGTAGCGGTCGAAGATGTTCTGGCCGTACTCCGAATACGACTCGAGGTAGGCCGTCTGAATCTCCTTGCCGATGAATTCCGCGTAGCGCGACGCGAGCACGTCCTTCACGAAGGACAGGTACTTCTGCTCGGTTTCCGGCGGGAACTGCTCGCGTTCGATCTGCTGCTCAAGCACGTACATCAGGTGCACGGGGTTGGCCGCGACCTCGCTCGAATCGAAGTTGAACACGCGCGACAGGATCTTGAACGCGAAGCGTGTCGACACGCCCGTCATCCCTTCGTCCACGCCCGCGTAGTCGCGATATTCCTGGTACGACTTCGCCTTCGGATCGGTATCCTTGAGATTTTCGCCGTCATACACCTGCATCTTCGAGAACAGGCTCGAATTCTCCGGCTCGTGCAGGCGTGACAGCACCGAGAACTGCGACATCATCTTCAGCGTGCCCGGTGCGCACACGGCCTCGGCCAGCGACGAGTTGCGAATCAGCTTCTCGTAGATCTTGGTCTCTTCCGATACGCGCAGGCAGTACGGCACCTTCACGACGAAGATCCGGTCGAGCAGTGCCTCGTTGTTGCGGTTGTTGCGGAACGCCTTCCACTCCGACTCGTTCGAGTGCGCGAGGATGATCCCGTCGAACGGAATCGCGCCGAAGCCCTCGGTGCCCTTGAAGTTGCCTTCCTGCGTGGCGGTGAGCAGCGGGTGCAACACCTTGATCGGCGCCTTGAACATTTCGACGAACTCGAGCAGGCCCTGGTTCGCGAGGCACAGGCCACCCGAGTAGCTGT
This sequence comes from Burkholderia sp. BCC1999, assembly GCF_905339975.1. Lineage (NCBI taxonomy): Bacteria > Pseudomonadati > Pseudomonadota > Betaproteobacteria > Burkholderiales > Burkholderiaceae > Burkholderia > Burkholderia sp. BCC1999. Next base: position 110,484 of record NZ_CAJPHP010000012.1, read on the forward strand.
ACGCATCGGCGTCGTCCTGCGCGTACTGTTCGAGCTTGCGGATATCGACCTTGCCGACCAGCGACGAGATATCCTGGTTGTTCTCGTCACCCGGCTCCGTCTTCGCGATGCCGACCTGCCGCAGGATCGACGGATAGCGACGCACCACGCGGAACTGGCGGATGTCGCCGTTGTATTCGTGCAGGCGCTTGACGGCCCACGGACTCAGGATGTTTTTCAGGTAGCGGCGTGGAATGCCGTACTGTTCCTCGAGGATCGGGCCGTCTTCGTCGTAGTCGAACAGCCCGAGCGGCGATTCGTTGACGGGCGAGCCCTTCAGCGAATAGAACGGCACGCGCTCCATCAGTTGCTTCAAACGCTCGGCGATCGACGACTTGCCGCCGCCCACCGGGCCCAGCAGATAGAGGATCTGCTTCTTCTCTTCGAGCCCTTGCGCAGCGTGGCGGAAGTACGCAACCACCTGCTCGATCACTTCCTCCATTCCGTAGAACTCACGGAATGCCGGATAGACCTTGATGACCTTGTTCGCAAAGATGCGCGACAAGCGCGGATCGTTGCGGGTATCGATGTGTTCAGGTTCCCCGATTGCTTCCAGCATGCGTTCACCAGCCGTCGCGTACGCGGATGGATCGTTCTTGCAGAGCGCGAGATACTCCTCCAGCGAGAGCTCTTCCTCTCGCGTTTTTTCGAAGCGGTTCGCGAAGCTGCTGTAAATATCCATGCTACCTCCCTCGCCTGAGTCTGAAGACGTGCCTGCCTTCGTACGACTGCGCAGAAGCAAGCGCGTTCGAATTCATCCTAAACCCTTTCTTATTTTTTTTCACGAACTCTTCGTATGAAGTTCGTCATTCTCGACAACACCGCTTGGACAACGCATTTCGTCGTTTTACAATTGTCGTCCCGAGCCGCAGAAACTGCATCCGTCACGTCTCGTCGAACGACGGAACGTCTTGTGCGTTGGACACATCCGACGTCGTCGCTTCCCCCTTCATCCCTAGACGTTCGAGCAGCCGCATGCGATGACACGTTGCGCGCGCCGTTACAAATTTTTTTCGCAGCGCCCTTACGGAGATACCCGTACGACGGATGCGGGAACGTGATTGATGCTGCACGCGTACACGTATCCATCGATGCAGGACGCGCGACGCTCGCGACGATGCACGATCGATCATTCGCGCTGTCACATTTCGTCTGCCGCGGAAACGACAACGCCCGCATGTCGCGGGCGTCGTTCATCACCAAATGGGGATAGATGCGCGGCACGCGCGAATCAGAAGGTCTCCCAGTCGTCACCGCCGGCGGTAGCGGCAGCCGGTGCCGGCACGGCAGCGGCCACGGCGGGCTTGCGTGCCGGCATCGTCGCGGCCGTGCGCTTCGGCGGTGCATCGCGATCGTCGCGCGCAGCGACCTGCACGGGCGCGGCAACCGCAGCGGAAGGCGCGCGCGACACGTGACGCGCCGCAACCGGCGCGACAGCGCGCGCCGCTTCGTCATCGAGCTGGAATACCGCTGCCGTCTCACGCAAGCGCCCGGCCTGCTCGTCGAGCGACTGCGCGGCGGCCGCGGCTTCCTCGACGAGCGCCGCATTCTGCTGCGTGACTTCGTCCATCTGCGCGACGGCACGCGCGACCTGATCGATCCCGCCGCTCTGCTCCTCCGACGCCGCCGCGATCTCGCCCATGATGTCGGTCACGCGCTGCACCGCGCCGATCACGTCGCTCATCGTGCGCCCCGCTTCGTCGACCAGCGTCGAACCCGTCCGGATACGCTCCACCGACGCGTCGATCAGCGCCTTGATTTCCTTCGCCGCGCTCGACGAACGCTGCGCGAGGCTGCGCACCTCGCCCGCGACGACCGCGAAGCCGCGGCCTTCCTCGCCCGCACGCGCGGCTTCGACGGCCGCATTCAGCGCAAGAATGTTGGTCTGGAACGCGATTCCCTCGATGATCGCAATGATGTCCGCGATCTTCGCCGAGCTGTCGTTGATCTCGCCCATCGTGCCGACCACCTGGCCGACCACCGTATTGCCCTTGTTTGCAATCTCCGACGCATTCGCGGCCAGCGAACTGGCCTGGCGCGCATTGTCCGCGTTCTGTTTCACGGTGCCGGTCAGCTGTTCCATGCTCGACGCGGTTTCCTGCAGTGCGGCGGCCTGCTCCTCGGTGCGCGACGACAGATCGATGTTGCCGGCCGCGATCTGGCGCGCCGCGGTCGCGATCGACTCGCTGCCGCCGCGCACGGTGCGCACCGTGTCGACCAACCCGCGCTGCATCTTCGCGAGGCCGTCGAGCAACTGGCCCATCTCGTCGCGCCGGTCCACGACGATCGGACGGCGCAGGTCGCCGGCGGCGATTGCGTCGAAATGCGACAGCGCGTCGGCGATCGGGCGGCCGATCGCACGGCTCAGCGTCAGCCACGACAGCAGCGCGGCGCCAACGCCGGCCAGTAGCGCGACGATCGACAACACGCGCAGCGTGTCGAACACGGATTCCGCCTGGTTGAAGCTCGCCTGCGCATCGGTGAACTGGAAATTGCGCAACGCTTCGCTGGACACCGCGAGGTCGTTGTAGAGCGCCTGGAGCTGCTTGGCGCCGTCGCCGATGCGATCGCGCTGGTCGGCCCCGAGGATGCTCGCGAACGCGTCACAGGCGCGCTGCAGCGCCAGCCGCTTCGCGGCGACGTCCTGCGCGAGCCGGTCTTCTTCCGGGCCGCGCGGCAGCGCGAGGTACTTCTGCCACGATGCGTCGGACTGCGTGCGCATCCCGTGGCTGCGCTCGACGGCCGCCGCCGAGTCGGGCGTGCCGGCCAGCAGCGCCGCGCGGTCGAGCGCGAGGCGTTCGCGCGCGGCGAACATTTCCGCGACGGCCACGTCGACCGCGCTCGGCATCTGGTTCGTGAAAATATCGCGCGTCGAATCGTTCGAACGCGTCATCCCATACAGCCCGAGCACGCCGGTCACGCCCAGCAGCACCGCCAGAAACGCCATCGTCAAAGCGATGCGCGCACGAATCGTCAGGTTCCTGAACACCATCATCCATCCTGTGTTGCGTCGTCATGAACGGGCTCGGCCCGTTGCGTGGAAGCATTGCTTCACTCCGTGCATTTACGACCGTGCAGTGCACAACTTGATGGTTTTATATGTATTTTTTCGAATTATTCGTCTGTTTATTACAGATAGCTGAATAATTATCCCGGCACCCGATGGATGCGGAAAACATGACGGAACCGCGGCACGCCCAGGTTTCAGCGTGTTGCAGTCGGCGCGGCCGGCCGTCCCGGGAGACGGCCGGCCGCGATACGGAATCGTGAGTCGGAGGATTAGCCCTGATCGGCCAGTTCGGCGCGGGTCGGAATCGACGGTTGCGCGCCCGCGCGCGTGACCGACAGTGCCGCCGCGCGTTGCGCGAAGCGGATGGCCGTGTCGACGTCCGCGCCGGCCGCAAGCCGGGCGGAAAAACCGCCGATGAAGGTATCGCCGGCGGCCGTCGTGTCGACGGCCTGCACGACCGGCGCCGGATAGTGCCGCGCGGTGCCGTCGGCCGTCAGCGCGAGCACGCCCCGCGCGCCGAGCGTGACCAGCACGTTGCGCGCGCCGCCGGCCTGCAGCGCCCGTGCGGCGGTTTCCGCCTCGGCCGGGTCGCGCACGGGCAGCGCGGTCAGCGCGGCCGCCTCGACCTCGTTCGGGATCAGGTAATCGACGAGCGGCAGCCAGCCATCCGGCAGCGGCGCGACGGCCGGCGCCGGATTGAGCACCACCGTGCGGCCGAGCCGACGCCCGGCCGACAGCGCCGCGAACACGGCGTCCGGCGGCGTCTCGAGCTGGCAGATCAGCACGTCGGCCGACGCCAGTACGGCCTCATGCCGCGCAACCGTCCCGGTCGTGACCTCGCCGTTGCCACCCGCGACGATCACGATCGCGTTCTGGCTCGCATCGTCGACGACGATCAGCGCGACGCCGGTTGACGCCGACGCGCTCGTCGCGAGCCCCGAGCAGTCGATTCCTTCGGCTTCCAGGCCCGCGCGTAGTGCCGCGCCGTGCGCATCCGCGCCGACGCAGCCGATCATCGCGACCTGCGCACCGAGCCGTGCGGCGGCGACGGCCTGATTGCCGCCCTTGCCGCCTGCCGCCTGTGCAAACGCATGGCCGGCAAGCGTTTCGCCCGGCAGCGGCAGCCGGGGCGCTCGCACGACGAGATCCATGTTGAGGCTGCCGACCACCGTCACGCGGCCGGTGTTCATTGCGTGCGCGGTCATGCGCGACCGCCCGACACGGGCGGCTCGCGGTAGACAGCCGTCGATTCGCGCAGCACGAGGCGCGGCGACACCACGCGGCGACGGCTCGGCACGGCCGTCGAGCCGCCGCCGATCCGCTCGATCAGCGTCTGCGCAGCCATTTCGCCGAGCGCGCGCACCGACTGGCCGACCGTCGACAGCGCCGGATACGTGTAGCGGGAAAATTCGATGTCGTCGAAACCGATGATCGAGCAGTCGTCCGGCACGCGCAGCCCACGCTCGGCCGCCGCGCGCAGCGCGCCGACGCCCATCAGGTCGTTGCCCGCGAAGATCGCGCTCGGCCGCACGGATTCGAACAGCCGCGACGCCGCGTGATAGCCGCCAAGGCACGAGAAATCGCTTTCCGCGATCGCGCCCGGCACGATATCGACGCCGCGCTCGGCCATCGCGCGGATGAAGCCGTGCACGCGCATCGCGCTGACGGCCGTGTCGGTCGGCCCCGTGATGCAGCCGATCTTCGCGTGCCCGAGTTCGAGCAGGTGGCGCGTCGCCAGATACGCGCCGCGCTCGTGGTCGATCTGCACGAGATCGGCCGCGAGCCCTTCGATGTTGCGGTCGACCACGACGAGCGGCGCATGGATATCCGCGAGCGTCTGTGCGAGCACCGCGTCCTCGCCGGCCGATGCGACGATCAGCCCGTCGATGCGCTTTTCCTGCAGCACGCGCAGATAATTGCGCTGCTTCACCGGATCGTCGTCCGAGTTGCAGAAGAACACGCAATAGCCGTTGGCCGCGCACTGATCCTCGATGCCGCGCGCGAGCTCGGCAAAATACGGATTCGTGCTGTTCGGCACGACGAGGCCGATGGTCGCCGTCGCGCGCGCCTTCAGCGAGCGCGCCACGGCCGACGGCACGTAATTCAGCTCGCGGATCGCACCCTCGACCTTCGCACGCACGTCCGCGGACACCGGCCGCGAATTGTTCACCACGTGCGAGACGGTCGTAAACGACACGCCCGCCATGGCTGCCACATCCTTGATCGTCGCCATTTCCCGTTTCTCTCTGGTCTGTTCTGTCTGTCTTTCTACCGCGCGCGCGAGCGCCGGCTGCGATACGTATCGAGCACGACGGCCACCACGATCACCGCGCCGGTGATGATCCGTTTCGTCGGCTCGTTCGCGCCGATCTGCGCCAGCCCCGCGGCCAGCACGGAGATGATCAACACGCCGAAAAACGTGCTGATCACCGAGCCGCGCCCGCCCATCAGGCTCGTGCCGCCGATCACGACGGCCGCGATGACCTGCAGTTCGAGGCCCACGCCCGCATTCGGGTCGGCCGCCTCGAGCCGCGAAATCTGGAACAGCGACGCAAGCCCCGCGAGCGCGCCCATCAACGCGAATACGAGAATTTTATACGGACGCGGGTTAACCCCCGCAAGTCTGACCGCTTCCTCGTTCGTGCCGATCCCGACGAGATAGCGCCCGAACACCGTACGCGAGAGCACGAACTGGGCCGCGATCATCACCGCGACCGCAATCAGGAACGCCGGCGAGATGCCGAGCGCGATCGGGTTCGACAGGAAATCGAACGCGTCGCCGATATACGCCGTACGCGAATTCGTCAGCTGGTACGCGAGGCCGCGCGCGGCCTCCAGCACGCCGAGCGACACGATGAACGACGGGATCCGCCAGCCGACCGTCACCGCGCCGGTCAGCGCACCCGTGACGGTCGCGACCGCGATCCCGATCAGTGCGGCCGGCAGCGGCCCCCACTGCCATTTCAGCGCGGCGACGCTGACCATCGACGCGGCGAGCGCGAGCACCGAGCCGACCGACAGGTCGATCCCGGCGATGATCAGCACGAAGGTCATCCCGACCGACATCACGACGAGATCGGGAATCTGGTTCGCGATCGTGCTGAACGTGTCGTAGGTCAGGAAATGCGAGCTCAGCACCGAAAACAGCGCGATCATCGCCGCGAGCGCGCCGGCGAGCCCGAGATAGTTCGACAGGCCGAGGCGCGTGCCGGACAGCATGCGCGCGCGGCGCCCCGTCACGTCCTGCTGGGCGCCTGCGTCGGTCGGGGAAACGGGAGGCTGGGTCATTGCTGTCGTCCTGTCGTCGAATTGCCCGGAGCGGCGCCTGGCGCCTGCCCCGCGTCCGGATGCTGCGCGCCGCCCGGCGGCGTCTCGCGGCCGAAGCCGGCGAACGCCGCGGCCAGCAGCCCATCCTGGGTCCAGTTGCCGCGCTCGAACACGGCGGTCATGCGGCCGGCCGACATCACGCCGATCCGGTCACAGATCAGCATCAGCTCGCGCAGGTCGCTCGACACGACGACGAGCGCGCGGCCTTCACGCGCGAGCGCGCCCATCAAAGTGTAGATCTCGAACTTCGCGCCGACATCTATCCCGCGCGTCGGCTCGTCGAACAGCAGCACGCCCATGTCGCGCGCGAGCCAGCGGCCGATCACGACCTTCTGCTGGTTGCCGCCCGACAGCTCGCCGACCGCCTGCGCCGCACCGTGCGTGCGGATCCGCAGCGCGTCGATCTGCTGCTCGGCGAGTGCCGTTTCACGCGCGGAATCGACGATGCCGCCGCGCGCGAGCCGGTCGAGCTGGCCGAGCGACACGTTCGCGGTGATCGACTGCGACAGCAGCAGCCCTTCGCCCTTGCGATCCTCGGTAATCAGCGCGATACCCAGCTTCACCGCATCGACGGGAGAATCGATCTTCGCCGGCTTCAGCGGCTGGCCGACCGCGATCATCCCCGCATCCGGCGTATCGGCGCCGTAAATCAGCCGCAGCAGCTCGGTGCGCCCGGCGCCGATCAGCCCCGAGATGCCGAAGATCTCGCCCGCGCGCACCTCGAGCGACACGTCGCGCACGGCCGTCCCGCGCGTGAGCCCCGACACGACGAGCCGCGGCGCGCCGATATGGCGCTCGCCGAGATCGATCTGCTCGCCGATCTCGCGCCCGACCATCAGCGTGACGAGCCCGTCGGACGTCGTCGCGGCCATGTCGCCCGCATGCACGAGGCGGCCGTCGCGCAACACCGCGACGCGCTCGGCAACACGCGCGAGTTCCTCGAGCCGGTGCGAGATGTAGACGATCGCGACGCCGCGCGCCTTCAGCCGGTCGATCTGCTCGAACAGCAGCTCGACTTCGCGCGCGGTCAGCATCGCGGTCGGCTCGTCGAGAATCAGCACGCGGCAGTCGCCGATCAGGTTGCGCGCGATCTCGACCATCTGCTGATGGCCGATGCCGAGTGCGCCGACCGGCGTATCGGGATCGACCGCGTCGAGCCCGACCTGCGCCATCGCGGCACGCGCGTCCTCGCGCAGCCGCGCACGATCGATGATCCCGAAGCGGCGCGGCAGGCGGTTCAGGAACAGGTTTTCGGCGATCGTCAGCGTCGGCAGCAGGTTCAGCTCCTGCATCACCATGCGCACGCCGAGCGCCTCGGCCTGCGTGCGGCTGGCCGGCGCATACGCGTGGCCGCCGAGCTGCATCGTGCCGGTGGTCGGGTCGACGAGCCCGCCGATGATCTTCGACAGCGTGCTCTTGCCGGCGCCGTTCTCGCCCGTCAGCGCGAGCGCCTGGCCCGCTTCGAGCGTCAGCGTGACGTCGGCGAGCACGGGTTCGGCATAGGTCTTGCCGATGCCGGATACGGACAGCACGGGAGGGGCTGAACGGGAGGGTTGGAAGGTCGATTCCATCGCGATCCTGGTTGCGGCCGCGCGCACGCGGCGCGCGGGTGTGACGCTCACAAGTGCATGTGCATGCAGTGGCCGTGATCGCGCTCACTCCGGATAACGGCCGCCACGCCGGATTCTTGAGGGCGGCGGCCGGCCCGGAGCCGCGTCACTTCGTCACGAGATCCACCGGCGTCTCGACCACGCCGGACATGTCGGCCTGCTTGCGATGCTCGGAGATCGCCTTGAGCGCGGTGTCGATGCCGAATACGGCCTGCTTCGCCGCGTACTGGTCGGCAGTCGCGAGCACGCGGCCGTCCTTCAGCATCGGCTTGATCGCGTTGATGTTGTCGTAGCCGACCACGAGCACCTTGCCCTGCTTGCCGGCCGCGCGCACGGCCGACACCGCGCCGATCGCCATGTTGTCGTTGCCGCACAGCAGCGCCTTCAGGTTCGGGTATTCGTTGAGCATCGCGGCAGCCACCGCATTGCCCTTGTCGATCTCCCATTCGCCCGATTGCACCGACACGACCTTCATCCCGCCCGCCTTCATCGCGTCCTGGAAGCCGGCCGTGCGCTGCTGCGCATTGGTCGTCGTCGACACGCCTTCGACGATGCCGACCTGGTCGCCCGCCTTCAACCGCTTCGCGAGGTAATCGCCGATCTTGCGCGCCCCCTTGCGGTTGTCCGGGCCGACGAACGGCACGTTCAGGTTCTTCGACTTCAACACGTCGGGATCGAGCCGGTTGTCGATGTTCACGACGATGATGCCCGCGTCGACCGCCTTCTTCACGACCGGCACGAGCGCCTTCGAATCGGCCGGCGCGAGCACGATCGCATCGACCTTCGACACGATCATCTGCTCGACGATGCGGATCTGGTTCGCGGTGTCGGTCTCGTCCTTGATGCCGTTGGTGACCAGGTCGAACTGATTCGCGTTGTGCTTCTGGTATTCCTTCGCGCCGGTTTCCATGGTCAGGAAGAACTCGTTGGCGAGCGACTTCATCACGAGCGCGACCTTCGGCTTGGCCGCGGATTGCGCGTGGACGGCCGGTGCGGCAGCAACCGCGACGGCGGCGAGCGCGGCGGTCAGGAAGCGACGGCGAAAGCGGACATTCATACACATCTCCTGGCGACTGGCCCGTAGGGCCGGACTGTTGTTTGACTGTTGTTTTAATGTGAGCAAACGTTTGCGCCACACTACCCGGGCAATGGCCATCGATGCTGCTGTCGGTACCACGGAATGGAAGCGAGGCAGACGGCCGACTGCCTGGCGCGTGCTGTCATTGACGCGCCGCCGCCGGCGGGACGCCGGCGGAGTGAAAGCTATGCTGTACCGATTCGCTTCGACGCGCAACCTGTCTGATCAATATTTAAGGGTTTATTCGGAGTGCCAGATCGTGCCGCGTGACGCGCAAATGCGACAGTCGCAACGCCGCCACACATCACGCCGGATCGTGCGACGCGGGTTCGTCCACGTCGATCGCCGGCGGCTCGCCGAAGCGGTTCGCATGCGGCGTACCGGCGATGAAACCGTTCATCACGAACAACGCGATCGCACCGGCGATCGGCACGAACAGCAGCAGCATCCACCACCCCGACTTGTCGATGTCGTGCAGCCGCTTCACGGTGACCGCCAGCCACGACCACGTCGCGACGACGGCGATCGCGATCGCGACAAGCACCACCAGCAGCGGCAGATCGTCGTTCGACGAACCGCGCGCCCCCGCGTCGAAGAACACGCCGATCAACCCGGAAACCAGCGTGTAGATCCACCACGGCAGGCGCTCGGTCCGGCCTTTGAAGGAAAAGAGAAACCACTTCAGATTCATTGTTCGCCTCTTCGTCGTGCGGCGTGAACACCCGCCATCAGACAATGCACGCGCATTGAATCATATCTTCCGAAACATGGCCCGGCCTGGATGGCCGGCACCGGATCGAAGCGTTCGCCGGTGCCGTCTTGTGGTTCTGTTGGCACGAGAATGCGTGTCGATCGCCGCTCATGGCGAAGAACCGGGCCCGGAGCAGCAACCGCAACCGATGGCCCGATGAATCATGCAACCGTGACGGCGGCCGTTCCGCTGCCGCCGCCCGGTGTACGACGCGATGCGCGCACGTCGCGCCATCCGGGGCGACTGCTCGGACGGCGCGCGCGGCGCGCAACCGTCAAACGGCTTCGCGCAACAGCCCCGCGATTTCCGCTTCGTTCAGGTGCGGGGCGAACATCTCGATCAGCCGGTACGCATACGCGCGCAGGAACGCGCCCTTGCGCAGACCGACACGCGTCGTGCTCGCCTCGAACAGGTGCTGCGTATCGAGCGCGACGAGCCCCGTGTCGCGCTGCGGATCGTAGGCCATCGCGGCGACCACGCCGATCCCCATCCCGAGCTCGACGTAGGTCTTGATCACGTCCGCATCGATTGCGGTCAGCACGACGTCCGGCACCGCGCCCGCCTGCGTGAACGCCTGGTCGATGTGCGAGCGGCCCGTGAAGTCCTGGTCGTACGTGATGATCGGGTACTCGGCGATTTCCTCGAGCGTCAGGTTCTCGCGGCCGACGAGCGGGTGCCCCTTCGGCACGACGACCGTGTGGTGCCACGAATAGCACGGGAACGTGACGATGTCCGGATAGCGGTCGAGCGCCTCGGTCGAGATGCCGAGATCGGCTTCACCGTTCAGGATCATCTGCGCGATCTGCTGCGGGCTGCCCTGGCGCAGCGCCAGATGCACCTTCGGGAACACGTCGGTGAACTGCCGGATCACCTTCGGCAGCGCGTAGCGCGCCTGCGTGTGCGTCGTCGCGACGACGAGGTGGCCGCTGTCCTGGTCGGCGAACTGGCGCGCGACACGGCGCAGGTTCTCGGCATCGAGCAGCATCCGCTCGATCAGCTGGTGCACGGCCTTGCCGGGCTCCGTGAGGCCCGTCAACCGCTTGCCGCGCCGTATGAAGATGTCGACGCCCAGTTCATCCTCGAGATCCTTGATCTGCTTCGACACGCCCGACTGGGACGTGTACAGCACGTTCGCGACTTCCGTCAGGTTCATGTTCTGGCGCACCGCTTCGCGCACGAACCGCAATTGCTGAAAATTCATGGGTATGCCTCTTAGGCTGTCGTTGTTTGATTGTCGATTCGGAGCGTGTTCCGCCCCCTGCCCTGCATTTTCTCGTCAACGCGCGGGAAACACACGCACCGCGCGCGGCACGGCCGTCGCACCGTCGCCGACCTGCAACGACAGCGCCCGCCATGCATCGCGATCGAGTTCGGCCTCGAGCGCACCGCCCGCGCGCGCTTCGAGCTCCACGCGCACGGACCCGCCGAGCGGAATCACGCGGCGCACGTCCACCGCGATGCCGTCGCGGTGCCCTTCGCCCACCGGCCACAGCTGCAGGTCGTGCGGTCGCACGTAGGCGTTCGCGGGGCCCGCGAAATCGGCGTCGACCTCGATCGGCGCAGCCGCGCCCTCGGCGACGAAGCCGCGCCCGGCCACTGTACCGGGCAGCCGGTTCGCCGCGCCGAGAAACTCGTACACGAACGCGCTTTGCGGATGATCGTAGACCTCCTGCGGGCTGCCGACCTGCTCGACGTGGCCGCGGTTCAGCACGACGATGCGGTCCGCGACTTCCAGTGCCTCCTCCTGGTCGTGCGTGACGAAGATCGTCGAGATGTGCAGGTCGTCGTGCAGCCGGCGCAGCCAGCCGCGCAACTCCTTGCGGACCTTCGCGTCGAGCGCGCCGAACGGCTCGTCGAGCAGCAGCACCTTCGGTTCGACCGCGAGCGCGCGGGCCAGCGCGATGCGCTGGCGCTGGCCGCCCGACAGCTCGGACGGATAGCGCTGCGCGAGCCAGTCGAGCTGCACGAGCTTCAGCAATTCATGCACCTTGTCGCGAATCGCCGCCTCCGACGGCCGCTCGCGTCGGGGCTTCACGCGCAGCCCGAATGCGACGTTCTCGAATACCGTCATGTGGCGGAACAGCGCGTAATGCTGGAACACGAAGCCGACCTGGCGATCGCGCGCGCCGACCGACGCGACGTCGAGCCCCTGCAGCACGACCTGGCCGGCGTCCGCGTGCTCGAGGCCCGCGATCACGCGCAGCAGCGTGGTCTTGCCGCAGCCGGACGGCCCGAGCAGTGCAACCAGTTCGCCCGGCGGAAAGTCGAGCGATACGTTGTCGAGCGCGGTGAAATCGCCGAAGCGCTTCTGAAGGTTACGGACGGTGATACCCATTCTGGTTGCCTCTTTACGATTTCGACGAAACGGCGGCGACGGGGCCGGCATGTGCGGGAACGGTGTCGCTCGCGCCGGCCAGTTCGGCGGCGAGATGACGCTCGGCGATCAGCTTCAGCGCGAGCGTGACGAGCGCGAGCAGCGCCAGCACCGACGCCACCGCGAACGCCGCCGCGAAGTTGTATTCGTTGTACAGGATCTCGACGTGCAGCGGCATCGTGTCGGTCACGCCGCGGATGTGGCCCGACACGACCGATACTGCGCCGAACTCGCCCATCGCGCGCGCGTTGCACAGGATCACGCCGTACAGCAGGCCCCACCTCACGTTCGGCAGCGTCACGCGGCGGAAGATCTGCCAGCCCGACGCGCCGAGCACGCGTGCGGCTTCCTCCTCGTCGGTGCCTTGCGCCTGCATCAGCGGGATCAGCTCGCGCGCGACGAACGGGAACGTGACGAAGATCGTCGCGAGCACGATGCCCGGCACCGCGAAGATGATCTGCACGTCGTGGTCCTGCAGCCACGGCCCAAGCCAGCCCTGCGCGCCGAACAGCAGCACGTACACGAGGCCCGAGATCACCGGCGACACCGAGAACGGCAGGTCGATCAGCGTCGTCAGCAGCGCCTTGCCGCGGAATTCGAACTTCGCGATCGCCCACGACGCACACACGCCGAACACCAGGTTCAGCGGCACGGCGATCACGGCGACGGTCAGCGTCAGCTTGATCGCCGACCACGCATCGGGATCGGCCAGCGATTCGAGATAGAAGCCGACGCCCTTGCGCAGCGCCTCGACGAACACCGCGGCAAGCGGCACGACGAGGAAGAACGCGAGGAACGCCATCGCGATGCCCGTGAGCAGCCAGCGCACGACGCGCGACTCGCTGACGGGGTCGAGCCGTTTCGTGGCGCGCACGGCCGGCGACTGGGTTTTCAGCACGACGGTGGCCTCCTGGCTCATTGCTGGCCTCCTGCTGCGACGGCGGTGACGGCGGCGGGCGCGGGGCCGCTGGCGCCCTTGCTCGTGCGACGCTGCAGATACCACTGCAGCGTATTGATCAGCAGCAGCATCAGGAACGACACGACCAGCATCACGACCGCCAGCGCGGTCGCGCCCGCGTAGTCGTACTGCTCGAGCTTCGTGATGATCAGCAGCGACGTGATCTCGGATTTCATCGGCACGTTGCCGGCGATGAAGATCACCGACCCGTATTCGCCGAGCGCACGCGCGAACGCGAGCGCGAAGCCGGTGAGGAGCGCCGGCAGCACGGCCGGCAGCACGACGCGGCGGAACGTCAGCCAGCGCGATGCGCCGAGGCATGCGGCCGCTTCTTCCTGCTCGCGCTCGAAATCCTCCAGCACCGGCTGCACGGTGCGCACGACGAACGGCAGCCCGATGAAGGTCAGCGCGACCAGCACGCCGGCCGGCGTGAACGCGATCTTGATGCCGAGCGGCGCGAGATACTGGCCGACCCAGCCGTTGGTCGCGTAGACGGCCGCGAGCGAGATGCCGGCGACCGACGTCGGCAGCGCGAACGGCAGGTCGACGATCGCATCGACGAGGCGCTTGAACGGGAACGTGTAGCGCACGAGCACCCACGCGACGAGAAAGCCGAACACGGCGTTGATCAGCGCGCCGCCAAGTGCGGACGTGAACGTCAGCCGGTACGACGCGAGCACGCGCGGCGACGTGACGGCGGTGACGAACTGGTCCCACGACAGCGTCGCGGTCTTCAGGAACGTGGCGGCGAGCGGGATCAGCACCACGAGGCTCAAATAGGCCACCGTGATGCCGAGTGTCACGCCGAAACCGGGCAGCGCGCTCGGCTTGCGAAAGGTGTACGTCGTCATCGGATGCTCTTGCTGGGTCGATGCTGCTCATGGGTCCGACGCAAACGCCGGCGCAGTGAATCGCGCCGGCGGGCCGTCAGGGATGCGGCGCGCTGCATGGCGCGCCGCTGTCGTTATGGCTTTACTGCGGCTTGTAGATCGAGTCGAACACGCCGCCGTCCGCAAAATGCGTCTTCTGCGCATTCGTCCAGCCGCCGAACGTGTCGTCGACCGTGTACAGCTTCAGCTTCGGGAACTGCTTCGTCAGTTCCGCCGGCACGTTCTTCGAACGCGGCCGGTAGTAGTTGCGCGCCGCGATCTCCTGGCCCTGCGGGCTGTACAGGAAATTCAGGTACGCGTCGGCCAGCTTGCGCGTGCCCTTCTTGTCGACCACCTTGTCGACGACCGCGACGGGCGGCTCGGCCAGGATGCTCACCGACGGCACGACGATCTCGAACTTGTCGGTGCCGAATTCCTTCACCGACAGGAATGCCTCGTTTTCCCATGCGATCAGCACGTCGCCGATCCCGCGCTGCACGAAGCTCGTCGTCGCGCCTCGCGCGCCCGAATCCAGCACGCCTGCGTTCTTGTAGAGCTTCGTGACGAATTCCTTGGCCGTCTGCTCGTTGCCGCCCGGCTTGTGCACGGCGTACGCCCATGCGGCCAGGTAGTTCCAGCGTGCGCCGCCCGAGGTCTTCGGATTCGGCGTGACGATCGAGATGCCCGGCTTGGTCAGGTCGTCCCAGTCCTTGATCCCCTTCGGATTGCCCTTGCGCACCAGGAACACGATCGTCGACGTGTACGGCGACGCGTTGTCGGGCAGGCGCTTCTGCCAGTCCTTGTTCACGAGCCCCTTGTTCGCGAGCGCGTCGATGTCGTACGCGAGTGCCAGCGTGACGACGTCGGCCTGCAGGCCGTCGAGCACCGAGCGCGCCTGCGCGCCGGACCCGCCGTGCGACTGCTTGAAGTTGACGGTCTCGCCCGTCTTCGCCTTCCACTCCTTGCCGAACGCCTGGTTGAAGTCCTGATACAGCTCGCGCGTCGGGTCGTACGACACGTTCAGGAACGTCGTATCGGCCTGGGCATGCGTCGCGACGCCCAGCGCCGCCGCCGCGCCCAGCGCGAGTGTTGCGATCAGGCGGCCCACTCCGCCCACCAGCCCCGTATTGCGCTTCGCCATCCTTGGTTCTCCAGTGTTGTCGGTATTGCGATGTCGGGCCAGTCTAACGAACGGGTTACATGATTAAAAATAATCGTTCTTCATTTTTTAATACTCAAAAGTGCTAACGCAGACGGGATGGACGGTTGCGGCAGATAAACCGCCGTCCGGACGTCGCGAAATCACGCCGGAACCGGCGTGATCGCGTCGAACCTCAAGTAACACTTGAAATTCCCGAAATACTGTATAAAAATACAGCTCACTGTCTATCCATACAGTTGAGCCATGACCAAACTCACCGCCCGTCAGCAGCAAGTGTTCGACTTGATCCGTCGCGCGATCGAGCGCTCCGGATTCCCGCCCACCCGCGCCGAGATCGCGGCCGAACTGGGCTTCAGCTCGCCGAATGCGGCCGAGGAGCACCTGCGTGCGCTGGCACGCAAGGGCGTGATCGAGCTGGCTGCCGGCGCGTCGCGCGGCATCCGCCTGCTCGGCATCGACGATGCCCCGCACCAGTTCACGCTGCCGCACGCCGGCCTGATGCAGTTGTCGCTGCCGCTCGTCGGCCGCGTCGCAGCCGGTAGCCCGATCCTTGCGCAGGAGCACATCTCGCAGCACTACGCGTGCGATCCCGCGCTGTTCACGAGCAAGCCCGACTACCTGTTGAAGGTGCGCGGCCTGTCGATGCGCGACGCCGGCATTCTCGACGGCGACCTCCTCGCCGTGCAGAAGCGCACGGAAGCGAAGGACGGCCAGATCATCGTCGCGCGTCTCGGCGACGACGTCACGGTCAAGCGCCTGATGCGCCGGCCGGGCGGTCTCGAGCTGATCGCGGAGAACCCGGATTACGAAAACATCTTCGTCAAGGCCGGCAGCGCGGAATTCGCGCTGGAAGGCATCGCCGTCGGGCTGATCCGCTCGGGCGAACTCTGACATTCCGTCTCGCTGAGGAGAACATCATGGAACGCCTTGCCCGCCTGCTGCCTTTCCGTCAATTCGGTCGCCTGCGTCATCTGCGCGGCCGGACGCCCTGCGCACCGCTCTCCGCGGCCGCGCCCGTGCAAGAAGAAGTCGCAGTCGATCGGCAGGCGTCCCTGCTGCCGTCGGCGCTCCCCGCGTTCGCGCGGGTATCGCTGAACGCCGGCCTGAATCACGCGGAACCCGCGCGCCGCGCGCCGGTGCGCGTCTATCACGGCCGTTCGCGCCTGATCATGGTCGGTACGATCGATGCTGTATGCCGGATGATCGACCGCTGCATCGCAGAGGAACGATCGGCTACGCCTGGCGGTCTCTGATTGCGGAACATCCCCGCACCGGAGGCAACGTGACTGGATCTTCGGGCCGCGCACGGCGGCTCAAGCCCCTGCTGATCATCGTGCTGGCCGTCGCCGTCGTGGCGGCGATCGGCTATGCGTACGCGTCACCGTATGTCGCGCTCGGTCGCCTGAAATCGGCGATCGACGCGCGCGATGCGCAGGCCATCAGCGAATATGTCGATTTCCCGTCGCTGCGCATCAGCCTGAAGCAGCAGGTCACGGAAGAGTTGATGCGCCGGATCGACGCGGTGAAGAAGAACAATCCGTTCGCAGTCATCGGCGCGCTGATCGGGTCCGCACTGGTCGGCCCGCTGGTCGATGCGTACGCAACACCGGAGGGTGTGGCCGCGCTGATGAGTGGGTTGCCGCCACGCGGCAATCCGGGAGAGCGCCCGCCCGACTGGTCGAATCAGCCGCAAGGCAATGCACCGGCAAACACGCCGGCCACACCGCAGGCCAATCCGGCACCGGCAAGCACCGCCGCTCCGGGCAACGACGCGGCGGCTGCGTCATCGCCGGCACCCACCTCTGCCACACCGGCCGGTGCGAACGATGCAACGCATGCGCCGCATCAGCAGCAAACCAGCGCGGGCTACCGGAATATCGACGAATTCGTCGTGACGTACCAGCGCAGTGCCGACGGCACGCGCTACGCGGCGGTATTTCACCGCTTCGGGCTGTTCTCGTGGAAATTGTCCGCGATCGACCTGCACGCGTAGCAGGCCGCGCGGTACCCGTGCCGCTGATGCGGCACGGCGCCTGACCTGCGCGCATCGCCGGTCGGGCCGTCATCGAATCATTCGATCATTTGCCGTTCGCCGTCGCGGCTTCCCGCTCGCGGGCGATTTCTTCCTTCTGCTCCTGTGCCGACGAACACGCCACCAGGATGCTGCAGTTCACGCGATCGAGCAGTTGCGTATTGCCCGACCCCATCCACCATCTCGACAGCCCGCTGCGGCAGCGGTGGCCGACGACGACGAGGTCAACCTTCAGTTCCGTCGCGAGATTCGCGATTTCGTCGATCGGATAGCCAAATGCGAAATGGCCCTCGGCCTGCACACCGCGCTCACGCAGCCAGTTCACGCCTTCCTGCAGGATTTCACGCGCGGTTTCCTCGAACCGTCCGCACGCGACATCGGTCAGCAGACCCGCGCTTTGCGCAATGCTCGAACGCATGTCGACGACCGACAGCAAGTGCGTTTCGGCCTTCAGGTCCATTGCGAGATTGGCACCGCAGCGCAGTGCCTTGCGCCCTTCGAGCGTGCCGTCGTAACACAGCAAAATCTTGTTGTAGCTAGCCATGAAACCTCCCTATCGCGACAACGAGCCTACGCATTCATCATGGTGCGCCGCAATTCAGGACGCAAGGGATGGAAAACGCTGATTCGCCCCGCTCGGCGCGTGCGCGATGATGCAGTGCACGATCGGTGCGTGCATGCATCGCACCGTGCAGGCATGCCCTGAAGAGACGCAGCCGATGCACTAGAATGGCCCGTCCGTACTCCAGCGGGCCATCAACACGCCGGCGTCGCGCGCTTCGGTCATGCCCGTGTGACAAGCAATCGCGCGATCCGTTCGCCAACCGGCCACGCATCGGGCCGCCAGGCGCGCCCGCTTACAACGACAACATGCCCATGTCCGTCGCACCGATCGATTTCCGCAACGTCGAAAAGCGCTATGGCGACAAGCTCGTCGTCAACGACCTGTCCTTCAACGTGCAGGCCGGCGAATGCTACGGCCTGCTCGGTCCGAACGGCGCCGGCAAGACCACCACGCTGAAAATGCTGCTCGGTCTCGCGCATCCCGATGCCGGCACCATTTCCCTGTGTGGCGAACCGGTTCCATCGCGTGCGCGGCATGCACGCCAGCGCGTCGGCGTCGTCCCGCAATTCGACAATCTCGACCCCGACTTCACTGTCCGCGAGAACCTGCTCGTGTTCAGCCGCTATTTCGGGATGTCCGCGCAGGCCGCACGCGCACTCGTGCAGCCGCTGCTCGAATTCGCGAAGCTCGAGAGCAAAGCCGATGCGAAGGTCGGCGAACTGTCGGGCGGCATGCGGCGGCGCCTCACGCTCGCCCGCGCGCTCGTCAACGATCCCGACGTGCTGGTGCTCGACGAGCCGACGACGGGCCTCGATCCGCAGGCGCGGCACCTGATGTGGGAGCGGTTGCGCTCGCTGCTCGCACGCGGCAAGACGATCCTGATCACCACGCATTTCATGGAGGAAGCCGAACGCCTGTGCGATCGGCTGTGCGTGATCGAGGAAGGCCGCAAGATCGCCGAAGGCGCGCCGCACGCACTGATCGAATCGGAGATCGGTTGCGACGTGATCGAGATCTACGGGCCGGACCCGGCCGCGCTGCGCGACGAGTTGTCGGCATTCGCGAAGCACACCGAGATCAGCGGCGAGACGCTGTTCTGCTACGTCAGCGACGCGGAGCCGCTCAGCGCGCGACTCAAGGGTCGCACGGGGTTGCGCTATCTGCATCGCCCGGCCAATCTGGAAGATGTGTTCCTGCGGCTCACGGGCCGCGAAATGCAGGACTGATCGATCATGGACGTGCGCAACTATTCCGCCGCCACACCGTCCGCGCCGCCGCGCGAGTCACGCTTCGCGATCGCGATGCCCGCGAACGCAACGAACTGGATTGCCGTCTGGCGGCGCAACTATCTCGTCTGGCGCAAGCTCGCGCTCGCGTCGATGTTCGGCAATCTTGCCGATCCGATGATCTATCTGTTCGGGCTGGGTTTCGGGCTCGGCCTGATGCTCGGCCATGTCGACGGCGTGTCGTATATCGCGTTCCTGGCGGCCGGCACGGTCGGGTCGAGCGTGATGATGTCCGCGAGCTTCGAGTCGATGTATTCGGGCTTCTCGCGGATGCACGTACAGCGCACGTGGGAAGCGATCATGCATACGCCGCTCGCGCTCGGCGACATCGTGCTCGGCGAAATCGTCTGGGGTGCCAGCAAGGCGATGCTGTCGGGGGTCGCGATCATGCTGGTCGCGAGTGCGCTCGGCTATGCGCAGTTTCCGTCGATGCTTGCGGCGCTGCCCGTGATCGCGCTCGCGGGCCTCGCGTTTGCCAGCATCGCGATGATCGTCACGGCGCTCGCGCCGTCCTACGATTTCTTCATGTTTTATCAGACGCTCGTGCTGACGCCGATGCTGCTGCTGTCGGGCGTGTTCTTCCCGATCACGCAGTTGCCGCCCGTCGCGCAGCACGCGGCGCAAGCGCTGCCGCTCGCGAACGCGGTCGAGCTGATCCGGCCCGCGATGCTCGGACGGCCGGCCACCGACATCGCGTTGCACGTCGCGGTGCTCGCGGGCTACGCGGTCGGCGGATTCCTGCTGTCCGCGTGGCTGTTCCGGCGGCGGATGATGCGCTGACGGCCGGCGCACCAGGCGCCGGCTTCATGCGACGACGTTACTCGTCGTCGTCGCTCCACGGGATCTCGACGTCGGTCAGGAACGCGACGGTCGCGAGCGGGCCGCCTTCCTGGCGACCGAGCTTGCCGTCCGCGCGATGCCATTCGACGCGGAACTGCGTACCCGGATCGTCGGCCACCAGATAGACCGAACGCAGTTCGTCCGCATCGGCTTCGTCCACCGGGCCGTCGAACGATACCAGCATCTTCTGCGGCCACAGGCCATTGACGGGATCGTAAATGCGGTCGCCCTGCGGAATGTCGATGCTGGCTTCGACGCCGATCGTTGAAGAGGCTTCGATGATCATCGTGCCGAGCGCGTTCAGCACGGCAGTTGCCCGCGCGGAATTGGCCTGGCGGATCGCGAGATCGCCGCGCGTCAGCGCCTTTTCGAGTCGAGGATGGATCTTCGGTTGGGTCATGCGTTTTCCTGTTTGCTTCTTGTAAAGGGCGCCGCACGCGTGAAGCGGCGGCGCCGGATGAATATGAATGCGGCTATCGCACCGGGCCGGCGCGCGTCAGAACCCGAACGCGATCGCGAGCAAGCCGCTCACGATCCCGAACACGACGACGAGCATCGCGACGATCGCCAGCATGTACGGCTTGAACGAACGCGCGAGCATCGCGAGCGACGGCACGCTGATCGGCGGCAGCGTCATCAGCAGCGCGGCGGCCGGACCGACGCCCATGCCGAGCGACAGCATCGCCTGGATGATCGGCACCTCGCCGGCAGTCGGGATCACGAACAGCATGCCCGCGACCGCGAATGCGACGATCCAGCCCAGGTGATTGCCGATGTCCGGGCCGATATGCGGGAACAGCCATGCGCGCGCGGCGCCGAGCAGCAGCACGAGCACGATGTATTCGGGCACGAGCCGCACGGCCATGCGCACGAGCAGCTTCATCCAGCGGACGAACGGATTGCCGGCCGCGGCCTGCTCGGCCGCCAGCGCGGCGAGCTGCGCATCGTCGATGCTGCGGTCTTCAGGTCGCGCAATGCGGTTCAGCAGATAGCCGATCCCGAACACCATCGCGATGCCCAGCACGAGGCGCAGCGCGCTCCAGTGCCAGCCGAGCACGAAGCCCATGAACACCAGCGCGGCCGGATTCAGCACCGTGTTGCCGAGCCAGAACGCGACCGCGCCGCCCGGCGACGCATGGCGCGCACGCAGGCCCGCGACGACCGGCGCCGCGCAGCACGTGCACATCATTCCGGGCAGCGACAGCAGGCCGCCCGCGGCCACGCTGCCGAACCCGGTACGGCCGAGCACGCGCGCGACCCAGTGCGCGGGCAGCAGCGCCTGCACGGCCGAGCCGAGCAGCAAGCCGAGCACCATCGCCTGCCAGATCGCCTTGCCGTACGCCCATGCGTAGTCGAGCGCGGCCTTCAGCGACGGCTCGGGGGCAGTCGCCGACGTGCCCATCAGGATCGACTGGCCGATCGAATGGTGCTCGGCGGCAACGAACGCCTTGTTGTAGTACGGAAACCATTTCACATAGAACAATCCCGCGACCGCGATCAGCAGGAAAGTCATCCAGCCGAGGGCTGGACTGGGTTGGGCGCGTGTGGTCGTCATCGTGTGGTCGTCGATTGGTCTTGGTCGGTTTCGGATTTCGCGCCTGCGGCAAGCGCGGCCGACGCGGGCAACCCGGTTTGCGCGAGTTCGGCCAGCAGCGTGCGCGCCTGGTCGCGCACGTCGGCCGCGTTGGGCCGGAACGTGAACGTCAACGCCCGGTTCGGCTTGTTGTACGTCGCGCGGTAGGTCCGTGCGTAGGCAGGATCGTAATGCTTGTCGATCAGCTCGGTGAACAGGTCGGCGCGCGCGTTCGCGTCGATCAGCGCATTCCAGTGCGTCACCTGTTCACGGCTATGCAGGCCGATCAGCCGATGAAGCTGCGCCTTGAACGCGTCCGGTTCGTCGAACAGGTGCGCGTAATCGTCGAGAAGGAACGCGATCCGCTCGTCGTGCGCCGCGTCGACATGCACCCACGGCCCTGCGTGAAACGCTTCGATCAGCGCGATCGGCAACTGAACGAGCCCGATCCTGCGGCTTTCCGATTCGACGAACACCGGCCATTCGGGGTCGAAACGTCCAAGCGTTTCGACGAGCCCCGAATCGAATCCCTTCTGCGTCGGCTGCGGCTTGCCCGGCAGCGCGCCGAGCAGCGAACCGCGATGGCACGCGAGCGCCTCGAGATCGAGCGTCTGCGCGCCCACGTCGTGCAGCGCGTTCAGCAGGCGCGTCTTGCCGCAGCCCGTATGGCCGACGAGCGCGATGTAACGAAAGCGCGTCGGCAGCGAATCGAGCGTCGCGCACACCGACTGGCGGTACGCCTTGTAGCCGCCGTCGAGCTGGCGCGCCTTCCAGCCGATGAGATTGAACCAGGTCGTCATCGAGCCCGAGCGCTTGCCGCCGCGCCAGCAGTAGATCAGCGGCCGCCAGTTGCGCGGCCGGTCGGCGAACGTCGTGTCGAGATGGCGCGCGATGTTGCGCGCGACAATCGCCGCGCCGACGCGCGTCGCCTCGTACGGCGACACCTGGCGGTACATCGTGCCGACGAGCACGCGTTCTTCGTTGCTGAGCACGGGCGCGTTCAGCGCGCCGGGAATATGATCCTCGGCGAACTCGAGCGGCGTGCGCACGTCGATGATCTCGTCGAACTCGCCGGCGCGATCGAGGGTGACAATCAGGTTCTTCAATTTGGCGTCGAACAGGGGCGATGCGGCTCGATGAGCCGCATGGACACGGAAGGCGGATTGACGATTATCTCACGGGCCGGCGTCTCGGGCCGCGCACGGCAGTCGGCGGCGCCGATGCGACCTGCATCGCGTCGATCAGGTGATCGCGGAACGCCCGTACCGACGCGGGCAGATCGCGCCCCGCCATCGTCTGCACCTGGATGCTGCGCTCGCGCAGTTGCGGGTTCGTCACGGGCACGACGACGAAGCCGTCCGCATCGAAACGGTCGCGCACCGACAGCAGCCCCGTGAACATCACCGCGCCCGTGCGCCGCGCGTAGCCGTACATCGCCGCGGTGTTGTTGCTCGTCAGTTCGGGCTCGAGCAGCAGCCCGTCGAGCGCGCACGCAATGTCGATCAGTTGGCGCACCGTCGTGCCGGCCTCGGGCAGCACATGCGCGTGCCGCGCGACGTCGGCGAGCGACACCGCGTCGCGCGTCGCGAGCGGATGGTCGTGCCGCACCAGCGCGAAGACCGGTGCGCGCTCGGTGTGCTCGACGCGCACGCCCTTCTCCGGCGCGAGACTGAAGGTCAACGCGATGTCCGCGTCGCCGTCACGCACGCGCCGCGTCGCTTCCGCCGGCGACACGACCCACACGGTGAAATCGACGCCCGGGTGGCGCGCCTTGAAGCTCGCAAGCGCGCCGGGCAGGAAATCGATCGCGAACCCTTCCGAGCACGCGAGTTTCAGCAGGCTGCCGTGCAGCGCGTCGAGCCCGCCGATGTCCTTCATCACGTGCTCGGCTTCCAGCAGGCTGCGCTGCGCGAACGCCAGCAGCCGCTCGCCGGCCTCCGACAGCGCCATCCCGCGCGGCCGGCGCTCGAACAGCGGCGCGCCGAGCTCGCTCTCGAGCTTCGCGATCTGGCGACTGATCGCCGACACGGCCACATGCAGCCGCGCGGACGCGTCGCTGATCGAGCCGGTGCGCGCCACCTCGACGAAATACCGCAACGCCAGGCCATGCAGGAAAGCCGCCATCGTTCTGTCTCCGCGCCGCATCCGGCCGCGCTGCTTTGCCTTTTTGGCAAAGAAAGGTTCGAAATTCGATCATTGTGACAAAAAAAACGGCTTTCTAGAATCGATCGCACTTCACGTTGCATGCGCGGTCCGCGCGCGTGGCGACCCCGTCAGAGGAGACACGACTTGAGCCGTACCGCCGCCATCCAGCACGCGCTGAACCAGTTCGAATCCGGTGCGTTCTTCACGACCCTGAGCCGCCGCGTCGGCCTGCGCACCGAAAGCCAGGACAGCGGCAACGAAGCCGCGCTGCGCACGTACCTGACCGACGAAATCGCGCCCGAGGCTGCCCGCCTCGGCTTCACGTCGCGGATCGTCGCCAACCCCGTCGACGGCGGCGGCCCGTTCCTGCTCGCATCGCGCCATGAAGACGACGCGCTGCCGACCGTGCTGATCTACGGCCACGGCGACGTCGTGCGCGGCTACGACGCGCAGTGGCGCGCGCCGCTGTCGCCGTGGACGCTGACGGCCGACGGCGACCGCTGGTACGGCCGCGGCAGCGCCGACAACAAGGGCCAGCACACGATCAACCTGGCCGCGCTCGCCAGCGTGCTCGACGCACGCGGCGGCCGGCTCGGCTTCAACGCGAAGCTGCTGATCGAGATGGGTGAGGAAACGGGATCGCCGGGCCTCGACGCGCTGTGCCGCCAGGAACGCGACGCGCTCGCGGCCGACGTGCTGATCGCGTCCGACGGCCCGCGCATCGCCGCCGCACGCCCGACCGTGTTCCTCGGCTCGCGCGGCTCGGTCAACTTCAAGCTGAGCCTGCGCGCCCGCGACGGCGCGCATCACTCCGGTAACTGGGGCGGGCTGCTGCGCAACCCGGCGATCGTGCTCGCGCATGCGCTCGCGAGCCTCGTCGACGCGCGCGGCGCAATTTGCGTCGAAGGGCTGCGCCCGCCGCCGATCCCGGCCACCGTGCGCGACGCGCTCGCCGATCTGTCCGTCGGCGGCGGCCCCGGCGACCCGGCCCTCGACGCCGACTGGGGCGAGCCCGGTCTCTCCGCGGCCGAGCGCGTGTTCGGCTGGAACACGTTCGAGATCCTCGCGTTCAAGGCCGGCAATCCCGAGCACCCTGTCAATGCGATCCCGCCCGTCGCGTACGCGCACTGCCAGTTGCGCTTCGTCGTCGGCACCGACTGGGAAGCGCTGCATGCGCACCTGCGCGCGCACCTCGATGCGCACGGCTTCGCCGACATCGAGATCGACGTCGAACGCGGCGCCCCGGCGACGCGTGTGCCGCCGGACGATCCGTGGGTCCGCTGGGCCGTCGCATCGCTGGCGCGCACCACCGGCAAGAAGCCCGCGATCCTGCCGAATCTCGGCGGCACGCTGCCGAACGAAGTGTTCGCCGACACGCTCGGGCTGCCGACGCTGTGGGTGCCGCACTCGTACCCGGCATGCTCGCAGCACGCGCCCGACGAGCACCTGCTCGCGAGCGTCGTCAGCGAGGGGCTGCAGATGATGGCCGGCCTCTTCTGGGATCTCGGCGACGACGCACCATCCGTTCGCCGCGCGGCACCCGCCGCGGCCGGCGCCGCCCTGTAACGCGCTTCGCCCCTTTCACGGGACCTGCACATACGATGAACACGACCACCCTGACCTCGCAGGACGCCGCGCGCCCCAGCGCCGCGAAGATCCGGCGCCTCATCTTCGCGGCGTCGATCGGCAACGCGCTCGAATGGTTCGACCTGATCGTCTACGGCTTCTTCGCGGTGACGATCGCCAAGCTGTTCTTCCCCGCGACGAGCGAAGCGACGTCGCTGATGCTGACGCTCGGCACGTTCGGGTTGTCCTACCTGATCCGGCCGATCGGCGGGTTCGTGCTCGGCGCGTACGCGGACCGCGCGGGCCGCAAGGCGTCGCTGCTGCTGTCGATCGCGATGATGATGGCCGGCACGCTGCTGATCGCGCTGATGCCGACCTATGCATCGATCGGCATTCTCGCGCCACTCGGGATCATGCTGTCGCGGCTGATGCAGGGCTTTTCCGCCGGCGGCGAATTCGCGAGCTCGACTGCGTTCCTCGTCGAACACGCGCCGCAGCGGCGCGGCTTCATGTCGAGCTGGCAGTTCGCGAGCCAGGGCCTCGCGACGCTGCTCGCATCAGGCTTCGGCGCGCTGCTGACGGCCACGCTGACAACCGCCCAACTCGAAAGCTGGGGCTGGCGCGTGCCGTTCCTGTTCGGGCTTGCGATCGGCCCGGTCGGGCTGTATATCCGCCGTTACGTCGACGAAGGTGTCGAGTTCAAGACGCAGGCACGCTCGGAGGCGCCCGTGCGCGAGCTATTCGCGGAACAAAAGCTGCAGGTCCTGCTGTCGATCGGCGCGCTCGTGATCTCGACCGCGATCAACTACATGATCCTGTACATGCCGACCTACGCAATCAAGCAGCTCGGGCTGCCTGCGTCGACGGGCTTCGCCGCGACGCTTGCGACCGGCTTCGTGCTGACCCTCGTCACGCCGATCGTCGGTCATCTGTCCGACAGTACCGGGCGGATCCGCATGATGGCGGTCGCGGCACTGCTGATGCTCGTCACCGTGTGGCCGACGTTCGCGTGGCTGACGCGTCACGCGTCGTTCGCGACGATGCTCGCCGCACTGGTCTGGATCGGTATGCTGAAAGCGATGTACTGCGGCGCGCTGCCGGCGCTGATGGCCGAACTGTTCCCGTCGCAGACGCGCGCGACGGGGCTCGCGGTCAGCTACAACACGGGCGTCACGCTGTTCGGCGGCTTTGCGCCGTTCGTGATCACCTGGCTGATCAGCACGACCGGCAACCGCCTGTCGCCGGCGCTCTATCTGATGGGCTGTGCGGTGCTGAGCCTCGCCGCGCTGTTCGTCGCGCGCACGCGGCTCAAGATGCGATAACCCTGGGAAGCGACGGCGCAGCGATGCGCCGCCGGTGCGGCCCGTCCCGGAGCAATGCCGCGACGGGCCGCGCGCCGTTTACGGCGCCGGGTTCGGCTGCAGTTCGTGCAGCGCGTCGATCTCGGCGAGGATCTCGTCGGACAGCTTAACGTCGATGCTGCCGATGTTCTCCTTCAACTGCTCGATCGACGTTGCGCCCACCAGGTTGCTGCGCACGAACGGCCTGCTGTTGACGAACGCAAGCGCCAGTTGCGCGGGCGACAGCCCGTGACGCTGCGCGAGCGCGACGTAACGCGACGTCGCCTCGACTGCCTGCGGCTTGCTGTAGCGCTGAAAGCGCTCGAACAGCGTGATGCGTGCACCAGCCGGACGCGCGCCGTTCTCGTACTTGCCGGACAGCCAGCCGAACGCGAGCGGCGAATACGCGAGCAGGCCAACGCCGTCGCGATGCGTGAATTCCGACAGCCCGTTCTCGAACGTACGGTTCAGCAGGCTGTACGGATTCTGGATGCTCGCGATGCGCGGCAGCCCGAGCTTCTCGGCCGCACGCAGGAACTGCGCGACGCCCCACGGCGTTTCGTTCGACACGCCGATCGCCCGCACCTTGCCTGCCTTCACGAATTCCGCGAGCACGCCGAGCGTTTCCTCGATCGGCACCGTGTACGCGTCGTCGACCCACGGATACGCGGGACGGCCGAACGTCGTCGTGCTGCGATCGGGCCAGTGCAGCTGATAGAGATCGACGTAGTCGGTCTGCAGGCGCTTGAGACTGCCGTCGAGCGCCTCGGTCAGGTTCTTGCGGTCGAACTGGTTGCCCTCGCCGCGGATATGGCGCGGGTTGTGCGGCTGCCGCGCGGGACCCGCGATCTTCGTCGCGAGCACGATGCGCTCGCGCTGCGCGCGATGCTGCGCGAGCCAGGTGCCGATGTACTGCTCGGTGCGGCCCTGCGTGTCGGGCTTCGGCGGCACCGGATACATCTCCGCGGCATCGATCAGCGTCACGCCCTGGGCGATCGCGTAGTCGATCTGCTCGTGCGCGTCGCGTTCCGAATTCTGTTCGCCCCACGTCATCGTGCCGAGCCCGACCAGGCTGACCTCGATGCCCGAATCGCCGAGTGTGCGGTATTCCATGCTGTTCCTGTCGCGTCGGTGGAAAGCAGAAACGCTATCACATTGAAGCGACCGCTTCAGACTCGCGCCGCCCATGCTTACAGACGGCCTTCGACGCCGCTCCGGAGGTTCGTGCGCAGCCTGGACGACGGCGCCGCCGCCAGCCGTTACTGCGGCCGCTGAATGAAGCAGGTCGCCGACGCATGCGCGACGATCTTGTCGTCCGGCGTCTTCAGCGTGCCCTCCGCGACGCCCAGCGAACGCGACAGGTGAATCACGCGCCCTTCCGCGATCAGCTCGACGTCGCGCGGCACCGGCCGCAGCATCTTCACGTGCAGATCGACCGTACCGTAGCCGACGCCCGCGTCGAGCATCGAATGCACCGCGCACCCGGTGACCGAATCGAGCACCGTGGCGGCGAACCCGCCATGCACGCCGCCGAGCGGATTCAAGTGCCGGCCGTCCGCCCGCGCCGAAAACTTCACGTAACCGAGCTCGACGTCGAGCGGACGCATCGGAATCGTCTCGGAAATCGATGCGAGCGGCGCATCGCCCGACACAGCTGCGCGCAGCAGATCGAGACCTGACAGGGAACGCGGATTCATCGTCATCGGGTTGTCTCCGGGTTGAAAGCGCGTCGCCGCGCTAGTAAGTTCCAAATTGGAACTCATTATCGACAACGATGCCGGCCGTTGTCAACGCAGCCGCGCCCGTGACAACCGAAGACGGGTTCTATAATAGAACCCGCCATTTCGCTGAACCGCCGCAAGAGGCAAGAGACTCGACGATGAAATGGGATGACATCGGCACGCTGAACTGTTCGGTCGCGCGCACGCTCGCCGTGCTCGGCGACCGCTGGACCATGCTGATCCTGCGCAACGCATTCCTTGGCTGCCGCCGCTTCGATGCGTTCCAGACCGAGCTTGGCCTCACGCGCCACGTGCTGGCCGAGCGGCTCGCGCGGCTCGTCGACGAAGGCGTGCTGGTCAAGCGTGCGTATCAGGAGCGGCCGCCGCGCTTCGAATACCGGTTGACGGACAAGGGCCTCGACCTCTACCCGGCCCTGCTTGCGCTGATGGCATGGGGCGACCGCTGGAAGGACGACGGCCAGGGGCCGCCAGTGCAATTGCGCCACCGTACCTGCGGCCAGTTGATGCATGCGCTCACCGTATGCTCGGCCTGCGGCGAACCGCTCGATGCGCGCGACGTAGAGCCCGAGCCTGGACCGGGATGGATCGCATCCGGCGAAATCGGCGCGCCGACGGTCAAGGATTGACGCTCGACGCAACGTTGCGTCATCGCCTCTGCCACGCGTGAACATCGCGCGGGCAATCGCGTCGCGATACTCGCGTGACCGCGCCGCTACGTCTGCGTTACACTCACGGCCCGCTGTCTCGAAATTATTCGCTGTCCACGATGTTGTCGCGCAATCGCCTCGCCGCTGCCTGTCTCGCCGCTTCCCTGCTTGCCACACCCTTCGCCGCCTTCGGCAAGACACAAAGTGAATCGCTGCTCCAGCAGGCGATCGACCTCGTGTCACGATGGCTGCCTGCGCCCACTCACGAAGCACCCGCGACACAAGTCGTCGAATCGGCATTCTCGCCCGACGGCGGCGCCGAGGCACTCGTGCTGAAAGCGATCGGCGCCGCCCGCAGCTCGATCCGGGTTGCCGCGTATTCGTTCACATCGCCGCCCGTCACGCGCGCACTACTCGATGCGAAGCGACGCGGCGTGAATGTCGCGGTGGTCGTCGACGACAAGGGCAACCGTGCCAAGAGCAGCAAGCAGGCGCTGAACCTGCTCGTCAATGCCGGCATCCCGACACGCACGATCGACGCCTATGCGATTCATCACGACAAGTACCTCGTGATCGACGCCGAGCACGTCGAAACGGGTTCGTTCAACTACAGCGCGTCGGCGGCCAGCCGCAACTCGGAAAACGTCGTCGTGGTCTGGAACAATCCGCAACTCGCGTCACGCTATCTCACGCACTGGCAAAGCCGCTTCGATCAGGGCACGCCGTACCGCTCCAGCTACTGACGCACGCCGCGCGCCTGGCGCCGTTTCTCGACACCTCGCGTTCGAACCGTCGTGATGCAGATGATCGGCGAGCATGGTGCGATGTTCAATTCGGCCGAATGGCCAGTACGCCGCGTCACGCATCGCACGACATGCGCGACGGCCGCCGCACTCAATGGATTTCGGGCATCCTCCCGGTGGCGGCGCCGGCCTGCGCGGTCGGCGCACAGCGGTTCGCGCGCCCGTCCACGCTGCGTGCCGAAGACGTCGACAAACCAGGCAGCGCATTGCGCACGCAATCCGTGCTGAACGCCAGTGTGTTCTCAACCATCGGGTAAAGAAGATACAGCGCAAACGCGAGATAGCCCGCGTACAGAATTCGAACCATGGTGCGGTGGGATGCGATGAACGATTGGACTCGCCCTATTTACGGCATTACGCCGAGCACCTTGAGACGTCGCGCAAACGATTCTGCATCGTGATGCAATGCAGACTCATGACACCTGCTTCTCACCGCATCTGCATCGATCGGGACGACGCCGGAAATGCCCGCCGCCGGACTCGCGAGTTGGCGATGCGCCGAATAATGCGCGATACTGTCCGGCATACGATCCCGTGACCGGCGTTGCAGCCGGGACAAGAGACCAGGCCCATGCAAATCGCACCGAAACCGGCCGACGAGGCCGCCCGGCTCGACACGCTTCATTCGCTCTCGATCCTCGACACGCCGCCCGAAGAGCGATTCGACCGCCTGACGCGTCTCGCGCGCCGGCTGTTCGACGTACCGATCGCGCTCGTCAGTCTCGTCGACGAGCATCGCCAGTGGTTCAAGAGCCATGCGGGCCTCGACGCCACGCAGACGTCGCGCGACGTATCGTTCTGCGCGCACGCGCTGCTCGCGGGCAATACGATGGTCATCCAGGACGCGTTGAACGACAACCGCTTCCACGACAACCCGCTCGTCACCGGTACGCCGGGCATTCGCTTCTACGCCGGCCGGCCGCTCGCGGCACCGAACGGTGCACCCATCGGCACACTGTGCCTGATCGACACGCGGCCGCGTTCGCTCGAACCCGAAGAACTCGCACTGCTCGGCGATCTCGCCCACATGACCGAACGCGAGATCGCCGCACTGCATTTCGCGACCACCGATGAGCTCACGCAACTGACGAACCGGCGCGGCTTCGAGATCCTCGCCCGCCACGTGCTGAGTCTGTGCGATCGCCTCGGCCGGCACGCGGTGCTGCTGTTCTTCGACCTGAACGATTTCAAGGCGGTCAACGACCGCTTCGGTCATGCCGAAGGCGATCGTGCGCTCAAGACATTCGCCGAGACGCTGACCGGCGCACTGCGCGACAGCGACGTGATCGCCCGGCTCGGCGGCGACGAATTCGTCGTGCTGCTGAGCGCCACCGATCCGGCCGACGTCGTCGAGCCGGTCGAACGCGTGACGCAGGCGCTCGCGTTGCGCAACGCGGCCGACGCGCGCGGCTATGCCATCCGGTTCAGCGTCGGGCACGTCGCGTACGATCCCGCGCGCCATCCGGCCGTGGCCGACCTGCTCGCCTCGGCCGATCACCTGATGTACGAGGACAAGCAGCGCGGCAAGACGACTGGCGCGTAAGCGCGGGCAAATCGGGGGCGAGCGCCCGCCGCCGCCCCTTTCAGCCGCGGTTGCGCGGTTGCATCAGTTCCCGCACGGCGGCGCGCTGGCCATGGCCTCCGCAATCTGCTCGGGCGTCAGGTCGCGCTGATGCGTCGCGAGCGACCAGCGATGGCCGAACGGATCCTCGACCTGGCCATAGCGATCGCCCCAGAACATGTCGGCAGCCGGCATCGTGACCGTCGCGCCGGCAGCGACGGCCTTCGCAATCGCGGCGTCGGTATCCGGTACATACAGATGCAGGCTGACCGACGTGCCTTTCAGCGCCTTCGGCCCGAGCGCGCCGTGTTCGGGCATTTCATCCACCAGCATCAGCGTCGAATCGCCAATCATGAGGCACGCGTGCGCGAGCCGGCCGTCGGGCATCGCCAGGCGAAACTGTTCGATTGCATTGAATGCGCGCTTGTAGAAGTCGATGGCGGCTGTCGCGCCGGCGCAGATCAGGTGCGGCGTCAGCGTGCGCATCCCTTCCGGGATCGGTTTGACGGACGTGGACATGGGTGTCGCTCCTTCAGTCGGTTGTCGTATCGAAAATCGGGACGGACGCGCGATGCGCACGCCTCCGATGCTACGACGGACGACCTCGGCGGAATTCGACACGACGGCGAACATTTTTTTGTTTTCTTGAGCCGCGAATCGGGCGGCGTCACTCCATTCGGTCGGCTCGATCGACCGACGTGCCGAACTGACGGCGGCATGCCTCCAGCAACCCGGCCACCGCGTCGAGCGGAAGCTCGACAAATCGGGCGATCGGCAGCATCACGCCACCCGGCACCTTGGTGCGCGACGAATGCGGCGAGAACTGGTAGCCGATGTAACGATTCCCGGCCACGCTGATGATCCTGAATTCGGTAACGTCGCGCCATGGCGTGACGGGC
The DNA here is from genome assembly GCF_905339975.1 of Burkholderia sp. BCC1999. Lineage (NCBI taxonomy): Bacteria > Pseudomonadati > Pseudomonadota > Betaproteobacteria > Burkholderiales > Burkholderiaceae > Burkholderia > Burkholderia sp. BCC1999. The sequence continues at coordinate 142,661 of NZ_CAJPHP010000012.1, forward strand.
TTTTCACGTGCGGCCCCGATCAGCCTGAAGCCCGTTTCGTCGATATGCAGCGCCATCTTGCGCCGCGACGAGATGAAGAAGGCCGCGCTGGCCAGCACCAGCATCGCGGCCAGCGCCGCCACGGGCCAGAGCGTCGGATCGGCCGCATAACCGCACAGGCTCGCCACGGCCAGCACCGCACACACCATCGCCCTTCTTTTCAGGCTCCGGCCGTCGACCGCCAGCGTCATCGGCAACTGGCCGATGACGGTTCCCTCGGCGGGATCGACAGGCAAGCCGGAATCGTTTGTTGCGGGTTCCTCGTTCATTGCTCGCTTGCTCGCGTCGGCGGCAACCGGCCCATCGGCGCGGGTGCCTGGTCAAGGTTCCGATCTCGTTCATGCGGAACAAGTGCCGCGCTGTCGGCTCAAGTCAATTAATTGCACACCTTGACGGTGCCGTTGGTCGTGCACTGACCGACGGCCCAGTGACTTTGCCCTGCCAGATACGGCGCCATGCCCATGCCGCGAATCGGCTCGGCCGGCGACGATGCCGACACGGCTGCCGATGCGGTCTCGGGCGACGGCTGCGGAAGCGGCGTCTCGGGCGCGATCTGGCAGGCAGCGAGCGCCAGACAAAGTGCGAATGCCAACGGAGCGATGACAGGCCTGGACATGATCTCGTACGCGTTTGCGCGATTCGATTCGGATACCGGCTCGCCGCACATCGCATGCCCCTCCAGATCGTTCTGGCGCAACCGGCATGCAGTATGGTGATGACCCGATACTACGCCTCGCGATCGAGGTTGTGCGAACGGCCGTCCGGCCGGGCACCGCAGTCGATGCAGAAGCGCACGCGAATGCCGGCGCAGGCCGTTCCGGTCAGATTTGCGGAAGATCGTGCAACGTGCGCGACTCGCTCGTTGCATCGATGTCGAGTTCGATGCCTTCCGACGCATCACGATACCGCACGCGTTTCAGCCTGGGCCCGATCGCGGTGTCGTCCGATGCCGAGAAGATCGCGCGGACATCGCTGCCGGACGCAAGCGCACGCGCCACGTCGGCCACCGGCGCCTCGCTCGGCGTCGCCGCCCACGAACGGTCGGCCGGATTCACGGCCGCCCAGCGCACGTGCGTCACGCGCGCGGTGAGCAGATCGATTCGAACACCATTCACCGCAAACATCGACATCGGAATCTCCTTCGAATTTCCTGCGGCCCGTCGCACACCTGCGGCGAGTCACGGGCGGCCGGATCTCGCCTGCATTTCCGGCGCGGCCGCAATGATGCGCGCTTGCCCTGCCAACGCGATTTTCGATGATACATTGGGACGCTTTACAACCGTCAACAGACAATCGTGCACGGGAGAAACACATGACCGACGCCTGGGGAACCTTCCCTGCCAGAATGGGCGACCATCAGGCTTTCATCAGCTTCAACCACAGCTTCGCGGAAATCGCCGAAGGCGATCCGCGCACGTCGCTGCTCACCGTGCGCGTGCCGTTCGCGCATCCGACGCCCGAAGGCTTGCCGGCCGGCGACGAATTCGCCGATCTCGCGAAGATCGAGGATCTGCTGGATGCGACGATCACCGCGAAAGGCGGCGTGCAGGTCGGCCGCATCACCGTGGACGGCAACCGGGATTTCCTGTTCTACGTGCCGTTCGACGAAGCGGCCGCGGCCGAGATCGTCGACGCGCTGGCCGAACAGACGGCCTACGCGCTTCAGTACGCGCATCAGGACGATCAGGACAAGGAAGCGTACTGGCAGACCCTTTACCCGACCGACGACGACTGGCAGATGATGCGCGACATGCGCGTGCTGGATGCACTGCGGGAGAAAGGCGACGCCAGCGACGTGAGCCGGCGCGTGATGCATTGGGCGTACTTCCCGGACCCGAGCGACGCCCACCAGTTCGCGGACTGGGCCGAAGCGAAAGGCTATCCGGTCGAATCGGTCGCGCCGACCGAAGACGGCAAGTCGGCCGTACGGTTTTCGCACGAAGGCACGATGGCGCTGGCCGACATCACACGCCATACGATCGCGATCAATCGCGAAGTGCGTTCGCTCGGCGGGGAATACGACGGATGGGAAACCAGCGTCGAACAGGCTGGCTAAATAGATCGGCGTGACTGCTGCGCACGACGTGACGCAATGCGTCTCGCGCAAAAAACTCCCGGCAGCGTTGTGACGCGCCGCCGGGATCAAGGCATCGCCGGCCGAAACCGGCGATGGGCCTGAGGGTTCGCTCAGGCACGAGGAAAGTGATTCGTGCGGATCAGGCGAACGGTTGCCGGGGCGCGCAGTGGATACCGTCGCGCAGCCTGCCGAACGCCTGTCCGGTTCCGCCGACGCAACCTTCCGGCGTCGGATGGGCAAAAAGCCCCCGCTCCTGCGCGAGCGAGCGGGGAAATGGTTGACCGGGCCGGGGAAGAACGGTCAACCGGCCAAATTGTGACCGCGGGTGACGCGATGGTCTGTGCGGCAACTCACCCTTTGGTGACAATGCGGCGACGACCGACAGCCTCACTGGCCGGGAGCGAGAGCCGCGGTCGCGATGCGAGCACTCCGACGAGGATGGGCGTTAGCGCCATCACCCCGATCGCCATCGCACGGTCGGCAGTCGGTCATAACGGTGCGGTGAAGTGCGAAATGGAATCTGCCCGCGATCCCTCCACCCCGCGCGACGAGTCCGCATCGCGATACCTCGATCGATTGCCGGCAAGACGACGCCAATACGGCGTCGCGATACTCGAACGTGCGAAGATGCAGGAATATTTCTGCCGTCATTGAACGGCACGGTGGTGCGGCCTGCCAGGTCGGCAGCGATTTTGGTCGCTTCCAGCCGTCAGCGGCGTTCTTCTTTTCATGTCTGGCGTTCTACTTTTTATTTAGTACAAGCGGACGTCCTCGGAATCTGGGCAGTTTCCGGTAAGGCACGTATATTGTCAAAGCAGCATTATTCTATTTTTTCAAGCGCCGAGATTTCGGCTGCATTTTCTTGCGCCTGATTTTGTGAAGCCGCATTTCACGCGCGCCATAACCGGAATCACACCAGAATCGCGACAATCCGGTTTCGCCATCAAGGCGAACCGCTGGAAAACCAGTCGACAACCATGTCGATCCAGTCCAGATCGCTGACGATTTCAATGACGGTTTCGCCGACGATTTCGGTAGCCGATGCGTCTGTCGCCACGCCCCCGGCAGCCGCCGCTCCGGAAGCCGCCACACCAGCCTTCGCGATCTCGGCAGATGCGCCGGACCGCGGGTCAGCAAGCCGCTCCAGCCAGTCGACGATATTGGCACGCGCATCCTCTTCATCGGCGAAGTCGTTCCGCGCGAGAAAGCGATCGAACACGATCCACGCGAGCGTCTTGCTTCGCGCGTCGGATTCGAGTTGCCAGTCGACAACGGCTGTCCGGCCGGACGCCCTGATTTCGAGCGTCGCGGTGAAACGGAAATCGAGATACTCGATCTCAAGTTTCGACGACATGGTTTGCTCCCGTCACTCCGCCCGCTCCGTTCTCATGATGACCCGCGCGTGCCGCGTTTCGCGCCACTGCGTGAATCTTGCATGACTATTGCACAGCGTGTCACTTCGGCTGGCAGTATCGCGATATTCTCGCAACCTGTCGATATCGACCGCCGATGCATGACTGCCCCTGCTTTTCCACCTGTTTTCTCTGCAACTCCGGCTACGCGGCGACTCGCTCCGTTTTTCTATTCCGGGTATCGATCTGCTCCGCGGCCGCGATCGCGCTGCTAAACTCAAACCAAAGAGACCGATTGCGCCAGAAGAGGAAATAATGACACTCGCCCACGCACAACAGAGCGGCGTAGATGTCTGGATTATCCAGCTCCCCGGGCATGCCCCGTATGCCTATACGCACCTCAAGCGGGTGTTCTCGTCCGACGACTCGCGACATCGGGTCGTGACGATCGACCTGAAGAAATTGCTGGCCTGCGCCGACCGCGACACCACGGACTATGTGCTGCCGTCAGTTCAGTACTGGGCTCCTGGAAAAGCCGCGGGTATTCGCGAATTCCTCGATCCGGATCAGGACAGGATTCCCGACATGCCGTTCATCACGTTTCGCGAGACCAGAACGCGAACGCTGTTCGGCATTCCCGGCCTGTCGAAAATCGGCGTCGCGTCGTTTCGCAACGGCCAGCATCGTGCGCGCTATCTTGCCTACGCAGGCGCAACAGACCTGCCCGTCGAGATCCACGAGACCGAAGCTGATTTGCTGATTCGATATTGCGGCGAGTAACGGCGAAGCGCGTCCGGCTTTCGCCCCGATGCCGGCAAGGCTTCAAGCCTGTATCGCGTAAATCCGATCGGTGACTTCCGTCGGGCCGATGCGGCTTGTTTCAATACCGGCCAATTGCCAGCCGTTGTGCTCGTAGAAGCCGATCGCACGCACGTTGCCGTCCAGCACCTGCAGGTGGACCTTGCCTACGCCGATCGACCGCGCCCAGGCGCGTACGGCTTCGATCATGCGCTTGCCCGTCCCGCTGCCGTGATGCGAAGGATGGACATGCAGGCAATCGAGCAGCACCCCGAGCGCCGGATCGACGGGGCGTTCCGCACTGACGAAGCCGACGGGCTCGCCATCCAATTCGGCGATCAGCACCAGGCCCCACTCGTCCTCGTTGCGATCGAGATACTTGCGCCACCGGATCGCGTGCTCCGTCGGCACCTCGTCGGACAGATAGGCGGCCGGAAGGATATGGCTGTATGCGGTCTGCCAGCTCAGCGTATGCAGGCGGGCGATGAGGGACGCGTCGTGTGTGGTCGCGGCGCGCAGCGTGGTCCGGATGTCCGGCATGGGTCGGCGACTCCTTGTAGCGTGTTCTCTCGAACGGTATGTCTCGTCGCAAAATATACCGTGCTTTGCGGAATGCAATGCTCGGTGGCACGGCGCGGGGCCATCAGCGCGTACGCAAAAAAAATCCCGGCGCCTTCATGGGTCGTCGGGATCGAACGGCCCTGCAAAGCATGAGGGCACGAGGAAGACGATACATTACACCAACGTAAGACTGTCGCGCTTTGTCGGCTCGCGCCAAGTCCCTGTTCCATTCCGCCAATCAGTCCTCGATGCAGCGCCGTAAACGAAAAAAGCCTGCTCACGCGTGACGCGAGCAGGCAAGAAAACGGATCAGCATTCGAGGCACGAGGGCTGTCCAGGAAAGATAACGGCACGGAACGCGCGAACCTTAGCGGGAGAGATAACGTCGTGGGCGAACGGAGGTGAACGTTGTCGGCGCAACGACCGGGAAACACGGCGGAGTTCGGACTCGGGCCTTCTTTCGCCTCCGCGCCATCCACGTTGCAGAGGTCAATGAAGTCGCACTATCGATTGATGTCGCGCACGATCTCGCGCCCAATTTCGACACCTGCCTGCTTCGCCTCATCCGAGGTCTCGTACTCGGTATCGAAGTCATGTCGCCTGGGCGATTCGACTCCGTCTTTGCGAACCCGAACGTTCGCCATCCATGTGCTGCCGGGTGCCGGCTGTACGGACTCGACGATGATTTCGTAACCGTTGAATGCGTCGATATGGCATTCGATTCTTTTGTGCATAGGGTGTCCGTGCACATTCACCCGATGTTGCTGTTGGGTAAGCGGCTTTACGAAGCGGCTCTTTTGAAGATCAACACCGAAACTACGCCTTGCTCGACGAGTTGAATGCGGGCATACCACTTCGTCAAAGACACCCTGACGAAAAACCACCGCGCTGTGGCTGCGCCGGAAAGCAAAAAGCCCGGTTCATTGAACCGGGCTTTTTGCTTGAATTTTTGGGGTGGCTGATGGGACTCGAACCCACGACGACAGGAATCACAATCCTGGACTCTACCAACTGAGCTACAGCCACCACTGATACTGCTTACTTCGCTTCGCTGTTTTGTTTCAGCAGCGAAGAACAAGATTATACGAAGTCTTTTGAATCTTGCAAAGCCTTTTTTTCAAAAATTTCTTCGGCTTCGTTCAGGTGCGCGCGCGCCTCGTCGAACACGGCCAGATCGGCGCGCGCGAGCTTCTTGTTATCGGACAGCACGCGACGCCAGCCACGCGCGCCCGGCATGCCGCGATACAGCCCGAGCGCATGCCGCACGATCGCGCCGAGATAGGTCCCGCGCTTCAGTTCGGCCGCGCAATATTCGATCAGCTGCGCTTCGGCTTCTTCGCGCGTCGGCACCGCGGCGGTCGATCCGTAGAAGCGCGTATCGACTTCGGCCAGCACAAACGGGTTGTGATATGCCTCGCGCCCCAGCATCACGCCGTCGACGTGTTCCAGATGCTGCGCGACTTCATCGAGCGTCGTGATACCGCCGTTGATGACGATCTCCAGCGACGGAAAATCGCGCTTCAACTGATACGCATAGTCGTACTTGAGCGGCGGGATCTCGCGATTCTCCTTCGGCGACAACCCCTTCAGGATCGCGTTGCGCGCATGCACGACGAACGTTTCGCAACCGGCCTCGGCCACCGTGCCGACGAAGTCTCGCACGAACGCGTAGTCCTCGACCGCGTCGACGCCGATTCGGTGCTTGACCGTGACCGGCACCGACACCGCATCGCGCATCGCCTTCACGCCGTCGGCGACGAGCTGCGGCTCGTTCATCAGGCACGCGCCGAACGCACCGCGCTGCACGCGCTCGGACGGGCATCCACAATTCAGGTTGATTTCGTCGTAGCCCCACTGTTCGCCGAGCTTCGCGGCGCGCGCGAGATCGTCACGCTCGCTGCCGCCCAGTTGCAGCGCGATCGGCGATTCGCTCGGCGTGAACGCGAGATGCCGCTGGGCATCGCCGAACAGCAGCGCGCCCGTCGTGATCATCTCCGTATACAGCCACGTGTTGCGCGTCAGCGTACGGTGGAACGACCGGCAATGACGGTCGGTCCAGTCGAGCATGGGCGCGACGGAGACGCGGCGGGGAGGAAGCGAGGACGGAACGGACATGGAATTCGGGCAACAGGCCAGGCGGCACGGAAACAACCGGGTATTTTACCGCAACACGGGCCGCTCCTGCCCGACGCCCCGCTAGCCGCCCTCGCCCAGCTCCGCATCGACGGCCCGGCGCGCCTCGTCGAACACGCGCTCGATCACGCGACGCTCGGTCAGCAGCAACCCGTCGACCTTGACGAGCCGCCAGTCGATCCGCACGGCATCGCCTTGCAGCACACGATAGTGCGCATGCTCGCCGTCCCAGACCTGCTCGGTCTTCACCTCGATCTCGAAGCCGCGGTACGGCTCGCTGAAATCGCCGAGGTCGCTGCCTCTCGGTTCCATCGCACGCTCCGTGGCGACGCGACGCCAGGCCGCTCGTGCAACCGGCGCCGGACGCTCAATCGTATTCGTTGGACAAAAAGGATTTGCCATCGGCCGTCAGGTCGACCCGGTCGGCCGTCGCCTGATAGATCAGCCCCTCGTTCAGCAACGCATAGACGACGTCGTCGAACGCGGCCGGAACCGGCCGGCTTTCGCCGAACTGGTCGATCCATTTCAGCGCCTCGATGGCTTCAGGAGAAAGGATGGGGGTCATGCGTTGGCCTCCGCCGTCGGTTTCGTTCCATCCTAGCACTTCATCCGGACGTCGAATACCGAGGCGAGCGCGCTGCGCAAATGCAAATGCGGCGCCGACGGGCACACTGGCCGTCGGCGCCGCACCGGTGCAGGACACGCGCGTTCAGAGACGCGCGATCGATACTTCAGTGGACTTCACGAGCGCGACGACTTCCGCGCCGACCTTCAGTTCGAGTTCGTCGACCGAGCGGGTCGTGATGACCGACGTGACGATGCCGAACGGCGTCTCCACGTCGACCTCGGAGACCACGGACCCGCGAATGATCTCCTTCACCTTGCCCTTGAACTGGTTACGTACGTTGATTGCAGTGATGCTCATCGGGATGATCGCTCCGAAGAAAAAAGTCTCAGAACGGGCGGCCGGAGCCGCCCGGAATTAAACGGCCCAGCGGATCTGCCCGACCGGTCGAACGTTGTCTGCCCAATGCTCCGTGTCCTGATCGGCCGCGCCAGGCCCGCCGGCGAGCACGCGCTTCAGCACGCGATCCTCGAGCGCGGCAAACGCCGCCGATGCGCGGGCACGCGGCCGGTCGAGCGGCACGGGCTGATCGAGCGCCACACGCCCCTGCTCGATCAGCAGGATGCGGTCGCCGAGCGCGACGGCCTCCTGCACGTCGTGCGTAACGAGCAGCGCGGTGAATCGATGCTCGCGCCACAGCCGCTCGATCAGCGCATGCATCTCGATACGGGTGAGCGCGTCGAGCGCGCCGAGCGGCTCGTCGAGCAACAGCAGTTGCGGCCGGTGCACGAGCGCGCGGGCCAGTGCAACGCGCTGCCGCTGGCCGCCCGACAGTTGCGCGGGCCAGTCGTTGGCGCGTTCCAGCAGGCCGACTTCATCGAGCACCGCACGCGCCTGGTCGCGCGCGCCGCGCCCGAGGCCCAGCATCACGTTCTGCAGCACGGTCTTCCACGGCAGCAGGCGCGCATCCTGGTACATGATCCGCGTATCGAGCACGCCACCGCCCTCGCCGCGCGTCACGAGTGCGCCGCTGCTCGGCTGCTCGAGTCCCGCGACGAGACGCAGCAGCGTCGATTTCCCGCAGCCGCTGCGGCCGACGATCGCGACGAAGCTGCCGCGTGCGATGCCGAGCTCGACGTTGTCGAGCACGGTGCGTGCGCCGAAGCGCTTGCTGACGCCCGACAGCGTCACTGCGTCGTCGGGTGCCGAGCTGCCCGCGCGCCGCCGCGCGAGCGGCACGACCGATGCGCCGCCGTCACGATCGAGAATCGCCGCGTCGCGCGCGTCGCCGTCCGCGACGCGTGCCTGCGCCAGTTCGACCTCGAGGTCTGCGCCGGCGAGCGGGCCGTAGGCGGCCGCCGAAGTCGTCGCATTCATGCCTTTGCTCCTGATTGATAAGCGGGGTGCCAGCGCAGCGTCACGCGCTCGAGCCATTTCGCCAGCACGTCGGCCAGCTTGCCGAGCACCGCGTACAGCAGGATGCCGACCACCACCACGTCGGTTTGCAGGAATTCACGTGCGTTCATCGTCATGTAGCCGATGCCCGACTGCGCGGAGATCGTTTCCGCGACGATCAGCATCACCCACATCAGCCCGAGCGCGAAACGCACGCCGACGAGGATCGACGGCAGCGCACCGGGCAGAATCACGTCGCGGTACAGTGCAAAACCGCGCACGCCGTAGCTCTTCGCCATCTCGATCAGGTTCGCGTCGACCGAGCGGATCCCGTGATACGTGTTGATGTAGACCGGAAAGAACACACCGAGCGCGACGAGGAACAGCTTCGCCTTCTCGTCGATGCCGAACCACAGAATCACGAGCGGAATCATCGCCAGCGCCGGGATGTTGCGGATCATCTGGATCGTCGAGTCGAGCGCCACTTCGGCCGCCTTCGACAGGCCGGTCGCGAGCCCGAGCGCAAGGCCGACGCCGCCACCGATCGCAAAGCCGAACAGCGCGCGCCACGTGCTGACTTTTACGTTCGCCCACATTTCACCCGACGTCACGAGCGACCAGGCCGCGCGCACGACCGCAACCGGCTCGGGCAGCACGCGGGTCGACAGCCAGCCGGTGCGCGCCCCGACCTCCCAGGCCGCCAGCAGTGCGAGCGGCACGAGCCACGGCGCGACGCTGCGCCACGCGCGGGCAGCCACGACGGCGCCCGTCGTCGACGTTTTCGTTGTCATCGCAAGCCTCCTCTCGCTCAGCTCTGGCTCGCCTTCGGCAGATAACTGTTGCCGACGATCTCGCCGAACGGCCCCGACAGCGGGCCGGTCGCCTTCTCCGCGCCCTTGCCCTTGATCAGCGGGAACACGAGTTCGGCGAAGCGATACGATTCCTCGAGGTGCGGATAGCCGGACAGGATGAACGTCTCGATGCCGAGATCCGCGTATTCGCGCATGCGTTCCGCGACCTGCTCGGGATTGCCGACGAGCGCCGTGCCCGCGCCGCCACGCACGAGGCCGACGCCGGCCCACAGGTTCGGATACACCTCGAGCGCGTCGCGGCCGCCGCGCTTGCCGCCGTGCAGCGCGGCCATCCGGCGCTGGCCTTCGGAATCCATGTTCGCGAACGCCTGCTGGGCACGCGCGATCGTGTCGTCGTCGAGACGGCTGATCAGGCGCTCGGCGTCGCGCCATGCTTCGTCCTCGGTCTCGCGCACGATCACGTGCAGGCGAATTCCGAACTTGATCTTGCGGCCGCGTGCTTCGGCGCGGGCGCGGATGTCGGCGATCTTCTTCGCGACGGCCTCGGGCGGCTCGCCCCAGGTCAGATAGGTGTCGATGTGATCGGCGGCAATCGCGTGGGCCGCCGGCGACGAACCGCCGAACCACAGCGGCGGATGCGGACGCTGCACGGGCGGATAAAGCGCCTTGCCGCCTTTCGACTGAAGGTGCTTGCCGATGTAGTCGAAGCCGCCGTTGTCGTGCGACGCGGCCAGCAGCCCGCGCCAGATGTTCAGGAAATCGTCGGTGATCTCGTAGCGCGTGTCGTGATCGGCGAACAGGCCGTCGCCTTCGAGTTCGGCCGCATCGCCACCCGTCACGACGTTGATCAGCAGGCGGCCGCCCGACAGGCGGTCGAACGTCGCGGCCATCCGTGCCGCGAGGCCCGGCGAAGCGATGCCGGGGCGCACGGCGACCAGGAATTTCAGGCGCTGCGTCGCAGGGATGAGGCTCGACGCGACGACCCACGCATCCTCGCAGGAGCGGCCGGTCGGCAGCAGCACGCCGTCGTAGCCGAGCGTGTCGGCCGCGACGGCGACCTGCTTGAAGTAATCGTAATCCGCGGCGCGCGCACCTTCGGCCGTGCCGAGATAGCGGCTGTCGCCATGCGTGGGGATAAACCAGAACACATTCATCTGCTGCTCCTGCTTGACTGTCACTGCCGAAATTTGGAAAAAACATCGCCCTGCTCGCGTCGCGGATGCGCGACGCATGCATGGTGTGCGTTCGATTCGGGATGGCTCGCCGGTCAGTCCGTGCAGCGGGCGAGGACGCGATTGCACGGCTGTTTCTGGGAAATCAGTCTAGGGATCGGTGCAGGGCTTTGGAACGATTTTTTTGATCTTAGGTTTTCCGCTTTCGTGATTAGCACGACGCTGGAGCGAATATCGCCGCGGGCGGGCCCTATAATGGCGCACCTATCCGAATAACTCCGCGCGTACAGCCCCGGCCGTGCGCGCCTGCGGTGCACTCATCGATGCAGAAAGTCATCCTGCCATTCCTGTCCGGCTTCCTGGCCGCCCTGTTCTTCCGCGAGGCGACGCTCGCCCTCCTTCACACGGCTGACCTGATCGCCGCAACCGGCTTCTCGACACAGCCGTTCGCGCCGCTCGGCATTCCTGAATTTGTCGCGAATGCGCTGATCAGCGCATGCTGCGCCGTTCCGATGGCGTGGCTGCTGCGCGTATCGCCGGAACGCGAGGCATCGTGGATCGGTGCGCTCGTGTTCGGCGGCATCGTGCTGACGGCCGCCCGCGTGTTCGCGATCGACCCGCTGCGCGGCATCTGGCCGTCGGGCAACATGATGCCGGTGCTCGCAGCCGGCTTCGCGGCGAACGCGGTATGGGGCTTCGGCGCGCTCGTGTTCATGCGCGCGTTCATGTCGGATGACGCGGGCGACGAATAACGCTCGCGCGGGCGCTACGCCCTTCGACCGCTGGCCGGTCGACATCCGCAAAAAAAGGCCGCCTGCAAATGCAGGCGGCCTTTTCGTTTCTGTCTCGCGTGCGGGTCAGCCCGACCGACTTCAGTCCTTCAGATTGCGCAGCGGATGCGTGTCGGGCGCCCACGGGCAGTCGAACATCGCGAGCACGTCGGCGCGATCGACGTCGGCGGCCGACTTGAAGCGCCAGTCCGGCTGGTGATCCTTGTCGACGATCAACGCGCGCACGCCTTCGATCACGTCACCGTGGGCGAACGTCGAGCGCGTGAGATCGAGATCGCGTCGCAGGCAATCGGCCATCGTCGCGCCGCGCGCGCGATCAACGACTTCGAGCGATACAGCCATCGACAACGGCGACAACTGTTCGCGCATCGCGTGGGTCGCCTTTTCGACCCATCCATCGACGGCCGCGCAATCCTGCTCTGCGTCGAGCGACGCGAGGATCGCATTGATGTCGGGCTGCGCGAAATGCCGGTCGATCCCGGCGCGCGCATCGGCCAGCGCCGACGTGTCGGGCGTCGGCACGACCTTGTGCGCGGCGGCCGCCTCGGCGACGCAGGCCACCGCCTGCGCGCCGTTGTCGATCGGCGCGCTGCGCAGCGTATCGAGCAGCGCCGGCAGCGCGGCATCGGGCAGATAGACATCGGCGAGCTGCGCATACAGCGCATCGGCTGCGCCAAGCGGCGCACCGGTCACGGCGAGATAGCGGCCGATCGCGCCAGGCGTGCGCGCGAGAAACCAGCTCATCCCGACATCCGGGAACAGGCCGATGCGCGTTTCGGGCATCGCCATCTTCGTCGAATCGGTCACGACCCGCAGGCCGCCCGTATGCCGCGCGGCCTGTGAAATCCCCATGCCACCGCCCATCACGACGCCATGCATCAGCGCGATGTACGGCTTCGGATACGTGAAGATCGCATGGTTCAGCGTGTATTCCTCGATGAAGAACGTGTCGACCGCATCGCGGTCGCCGCGCTGCCACGCGTCGTGGAAGAAGCGCACGTCGCCACCCGCGCAGAACGCGCGCGGGTGCGGGCTGTGCACGACGACGGCGACGACATCGGGATCGTTGCGCCATGCGTCGAGCGCCTGCTGCATCAGCCGGATCATGCCGACCGACAGCGCATTCAGCGCCTTCGGCCGGTTCAGTTCGAGAAAACCGATGCGGTTCGCGACATACGCGCGGACATCGGGCTGGGCGGATTCAGCGGAAGTGGAATCGGTCATGAAAGTCATCCGGCAAACGGCAGTCGCACGGTCAGTGCGCCTGCATCTTCGAGAACAGGTTCAGCACCACGACGCCCGAGATGATCAGCCCGAGGCCGATCACCGCCGGCAGGTCCGGCACCTGACGATAGAGCAGCATCGCGACGAGCGTGATCAGCACGATGCCGGCGCCCGACCAGACTGCATAGATGATGCCGACGGGCATCGTGCGCAACGTGAGCGACAGACAGTAGAACGCGATGCCGTAACCGGCGACGACGAGCGCCGACGGCCAGAAGCGCGTGAAGCCGTCCGCCGCACGCAGCGCGGACGTGCCGACCACTTCCGCGACGATCGCGATCGCGAGCCATGCGTAACCGGGCAGTTGCATCGCTCAGCTCCTTGCGAGGGCCAGCACGGCGTAGTCGTGGCCGAGTTCCGCGCACAGCGCCTCGACGACGAACTCGTGATCCGCGCGCTGCGGCAGCCCCGACGCGGTGATCGAGCCGATCACGCCGGCACCGGCGACGGTCAGCGGGAACGAGCCGCCATGCGGCGAATATTCGGCGATCGGCAGCCCGTGCTTGTCCGCGAGCGTGGCGCCGGCCTGCTGCATGCGCAGGCCGATCGCGTACGAGCTGCGGCGAAAATGCGCGACGACGTTGCGCTTGCGGCGCACCCAGTCGGCATTGTCGGGCGTCGCGCCGGCGAGCGCCGCATAAAACAGCGGCTGGCCGAACGTGACGATGTCGAGCGCGACCGCATGGCCGCGCGACGTCGCGAGCGCATGCATCCGGTTGCCGAGCGCCCACGCGCGGGCCGGGTCGAAATGGGGAAACACGAGCGCCTGTTCCTGCGCGCCGATCGATTGCAGATCGTGAGCGATGTCCATGAATCCGTCGATTCAGTAATGAGAGTCGCAACGGCGCCGATGCGATCGCGCACGGCCCCGCTGCCGGGATGACGACACAAACCGCTCGATTCTAGCGCACGCGCTCCACGTATCGGCCCCACAAGCGCTTGCAACGCGATTGTCAAAAAACGCTTGCACGCATTTGGAAGAGTCCATATAATTCAATTCTTCGACGGACGCGGGGTGGAGCAGTCTGGCAGCTCGTCGGGCTCATAACCCGAAGGTCGTAGGTTCAAATCCTACCCCCGCAACCAACCGTCCAGCATTACGCAAAAAGCCCGGCCCCGCGCCGGGCTTTTTGTTTTTCCGCGCCCGTGCGCCGCGCCCTCTTCGCGCATGCGCGCTTCCGCCTCGCACGACATGCCGCCCGCATGCGCAGGCGTTCAAGAATGTCGCGCCCCGGTGATACACTCGCATCACCTCGTCCCTTCCACTCGACATGAAATTCTGCTCCGTCTGCGGTCACGAAGTCATCGCGCGCATTCCTCCGGGCGACAACCGCGAGCGCTTCGTCTGCGATCACTGCGGCACGATCCACTACCAGAATCCGCGCAACGTCGTCGGCACGGTCCCGGTCTGGGGCGATCAGATCCTGCTGTGCCGCCGCGCGATCGAACCGCGCTACGGGTTCTGGACGCTGCCGGCAGGCTTCATGGAAATGGGCGAGACGACGGCGGAAGCCGCCGCGCGCGAAACGCTCGAGGAAGCCGGCGCGCGCGTCGAGGTGCAGAACCTGTTCACGCTGCTCAATGTGCCGCACGTGCACCAGGTCCACCTGTTCTACCTCGCGCGACTCACCGATCCGGGTTTCGAAGCCGGCGAGGAAAGCCTCGAAGTGAAGCTGTTCGACGAAGCCGACATTCCGTGGGACGAGATCGCGTTCCCGACCGTCAGCCAGACCCTGCGATTCTTCTTCGCCGATCGCGCCGCCGGCGACTACGGCGTGCACACCGGCGATATCTTCCGCTCGCTGCGCAACGGCTGAGCCCGCGACCCATGGTCCCCTGGCTCGGCCCGGACGATCCGTTTCCGCCCATCGAGCGCGCGCTCGGTCCCGCGACCGGCGCGCCCGGGCTGCTCGCCGCGAGCGCCGACCTGCTGCCGTCGCGCCTCATCGACGCGTACCTGCGCGGCATTTTCCCGTGGTACTCGGACGGCCAGCCCGTGCTGTGGTGGAGCCCCGACCCGCGCATGATCCTCGCGCCGGCCGAATTCAAGGTGTCGCCTTCGCTGCGCAAGACGCTGAAGCGCGTGCTGCGCGAGCCCGAATGGGAAGTGCGCGTCGACCACGACTTTCCGGGCGTGATGCGCGCGTGCGCACAGGCGCCGCGCCGCGGGCAGCGCGGCACGTGGATCACGGCCGAGATCATCGACGCCTATACGTCGCTCTACCGCTCCGGCAATGCGCACAGCATCGAGACGTGGCACGACGGGCGCCGTGTCGGCGGCCTGTACGGCGTGTCGTTCGGGCGGATGTTTTTCGGCGAATCGATGTATGCGGACGTGACCGACGCGTCGAAGATCGCACTGGCCACGCTCATCGCGCACCTTCGCGGGCAGGGGCTGGAGATGATAGACTGCCAGCAGAATACGTCGCATCTAGCGTCGCTCGGCGGCCGCGAGATCGCACGCAAGGCGTTTGTCGCTCACGTGCGCAGCGCGGTAGCCGAGCCGCCGATTCCGTGGCAGTTCGACAAGCGCGTGCTCGCCGCGCTGACGGGCCCCGCCGAAACGGCGGCGCCCTCCGGGATCGAGCGCTAGCGCGGCACTCCTTCCCTGCATCGAGAGCTGCCCATGACTCACCCGACTGAGCTGCCGCTTTCACCGCTTTCGGCGCTGCAATTCTATGCAACGGCGCCCTATCCGTGCAGCTATCTGGACGGCCGCATCGCACGCTCGCAAGTCGCGACGCCGAGCCACCTGATCAACTCCGACATCTACACCGAGCTCGTCAAGGCCGGCTTCCGTCGCTCGGGCGTGTTCACGTACCGCCCGTACTGCGACGGCTGTCGCGCATGCGTGCCGGTGCGCGTACCCGTGGGCGAGTTCGTGCCGTCGCGCACGCAGCGCAGGATGTGGAAACGGCACCGCGCGCTGATCGCAACGGTTTCGCCGTTGCACTACGACGAAGAGCACTACGCGCTCTACATGCGCTACCAGTCCGCGCGCCACGCGGGCGGCGGCATGGATCGCGACAGCCGCGACCAGTACGAGCAGTTCCTGCTGCAGAGCCGGATCAACTCGCGCCTCGTCGAATTCCGCGACCTCGACGCGCCGGGCGGCGAGCCCGGCAAGCTGCGCATGGTCAGCATGATCGACATCCTCGGCGACGGGCTGTCGTCGGTCTACACGTTCTTCGAGCCCGACGACCACCACACGAGCTACGGCACGTACAACATCCTGTGGCAGATCGAGCAGGCAAAGAGCCTCGGCCTGCCGTACGTGTACCTCGGCTACTGGATCCGCGAGAGCCCGAAGATGGCGTACAAGGCGAACTTCCACCCGCTCGAGGGGCTGATCGACGGCCGCTGGAAGACGCTCGATCCGGAACGGATCGACCTGCCGCCGGTCGACGCGGCGCTGGCCCGCGCGCCGTTGCCGGGCGGGCATTCCGGCTCGAATTGATGCACGCCGCAGGGGGCTACGAAGCGAAGCACGCCCCTGCCGCGCAACTCCCGGTAAAATAGTGGGTTGTCATTCATTCCGGCTGTCCGCCCAATTCCCGTGTTCAGTTCCCTCTATCCGCTGGCCCGCGCATCCCTGTTCAAAATGGATGCGGAAGACGCTCACCACCTCACGCTGCGCGCGCTCGGCGCGGCCGGCCGCACGGGCCTCGCCTGCGCGCTGTCGGCCCGCGTGCCCGACGCGCCGCGCACCGTGATGGGGCTCACGTTCCGCAACCCGGTCGGCCTCGCGGCCGGCCTCGACAAGGACGGCGCGGCCATCGACGGCCTCGCGGCGCTCGGCTTCGGCTTCATCGAGGTCGGCACGGTCACGCCGCGCGCCCAGCCCGGCAACCCGCGCCCGCGGATGTTCCGCCTGCCGCAGGCCGAGGCGCTGATCAACCGGATGGGCTTCAACAATCACGGCGTCGACCAGTTCGTGAAGAACGTCCAGGCCGCCCGTTATCGCGGCATCCTGGGCCTGAACATCGGCAAGAACGCCGACACGCCGATCGAGCGCGCCGCCGAGGACTACCTGTACTGTCTCGAGCGCGTGTACCCGTTCGCGAGCTACGTGACGATCAACATCTCGTCGCCGAACACGAAGAACCTGCGCCAGCTGCAAGGCGCCGGCGAACTCGACGCCCTGCTCGCCGCGCTGAAGGACAAGCAGCAACGCCTCGCCGACATGCACGGCAAGCTCGTGCCGCTCGCACTGAAGATCGCGCCCGATCTCGACGACGAACAGGTCAAGGAAATCGGCGACACGCTGCTGCGCCACAAGATCGAAGCGGTCATCGCCACCAACACGACGCTGTCGCGCGCGGCCGTCCAGGGCCTGCCGCATGCGGACGAAGCCGGCGGCCTGTCGGGCCGCCCGGTGTTCGACGCGTCGAACGAAGTGATCCGCAAGCTGCACGCCGAAGTCGGCAACGACGTGCCGATCATCGGCGTCGGCGGCATTTTCTCGGGCGAGGACGCCCGCGCGAAGCTCGCGGCCGGCGCGGCGCTCGTCCAGCTTTACACCGGATTCATTTACCGCGGCCCGGCGCTCGTGTCGGAGTGCGTGAAGGCGATCGCCCGCGAACGCACCGCGTAATATAGACATAAACAAACTGTATTTAATGGTCGATAGCGTTTTTGCTATCATCAGCCGCACTATCAGAATCATTGACCCGGACAGGGCAAGGACACACACGATGAAATTTTCGCTGCTGAAGAAGCTGCTGGTTGCCGGCCTGATCGGCACGTCGTTCGCCGCCGCGACCGCGCATGCGGCCGACCTCCTCGATCAGGTCAAACAGCGCGGCACGCTGCGCGTCGGCCTCGAAGGCACGTTCCCGCCGTTCAACTCGAAGAACCCGCAAGGCGAACTCGTCGGCTTCGACGTCGACATCGCGAAAGCCGTGGCCGCGAAGCTCGGCGTGAAGGCGGAATTCGTGACGACCGAATGGAGCGGCATCATCGCCGGCCTGCAAGCCGGCAAGTTCGACGTGATCGCCAACCAGGTCGGCATCACCGACAAGCGCAAGGAGACGCTCGACTTCTCGCCGGCGTACACGTTCTCGTCCGCGCAGCTGATCCAGCGCAAGGACGACACGCGCGAATTCAAGTCGCTGGATGACCTGAAGGGCAAGAAGCTCGGCGTCGCGCTCGGCACGAACTACATGGACATGGCGAAGTCGGTGCCCGGCATCGACGTGAAGACGTACCCGGGTGCGCCCGAGTACCTGCGCGATCTCGCGGCCGGCCGCCTCGACGCCGCGCTCAACGACCGCCTGATGCTCGCGTACCTGACCAAGAACTCGCAGCTGCCGCTGCGCCCGGGTGCGAACGTCGGCTCGGCGAACCCGTCGGGCATCCCGTTCAAGAAGGGCAACCCGAAGTTCCAGAAGGCGATCGACGACGCGATGGCGCAACTCGCGGCCGACGGCACGTTCACGAAGATCTCGGACAAGTGGTTCGGCATCGACGTGACCAAACCGATCAAGTAAGTACGCCTGCATTGCCCGCCTGACGGCGGGGCGGAAAGGGCGGCATCCGTTACGATGCCGCCCTTTGTTTTATTCGTCCGGTTTATGATTGCGCTTTCGCGCACGCATTCGATTCGCATTCCATGTCGACAACGTCCCTGCTCGTCCAATCGCTGCCGGTGCTCGCCCAGGGCGCCGTACTGACCGTCAAGTTCGCCGTGCTGTCGATGGTGTTCGGCCTCTTTGGCGCCGTCGTGCTCGCGATGATGGGCATCCGGCAAAGCGAAGCACTCGACGGCTTCGAACGCGTCTGGGTCAACGCGCTCGCGTGGCTCGCACGCGCGTACGTGAGCCTGATGCGCGGCACGCCGCTGCTCGTGCAGATCTTCGTCATCTACTATGGGCTGCCGAGCCTCGGCATCTCGCTCGACCCGACGCCGGCCGGCGTCATCGCGCTGTCCGCGAACGTCGCGGCTTACATGTCCGAAAGCATGCGCGGCGCCATCAACGGAATCGCGCGCGGCCAGTGGCTCGCCGCGTACAGCCTCGGGCTGTCGTGGGGGCAGACGCTACGCTACGTGATCGGCCCGCAGGCGCTGCGCATCGCGGTGCCGAGCCTGTCGAACAGCCTGATCAGCCTGATCAAGGACACGTCACTCGTCTCCGTGATCACCGTCACCGAACTGCTGCGCAGCGCGCAGGAAGTCATCGCGGCGACCTATCAGCCGCTGCCGCTCTATCTCGCCGCCGCGGCCGTGTACTGGATCCTGTGCCAGATCCTCGAATGGGTGCAGCGCTGGTACGAAAAACGCCTGTCGCTGCCGTCGCGGCACTGAGCGCACGCAACTCCGCCGGGCCGCGCACGCGCGCCCGGCGCCCCGTTTTTCCCGCCTACTCGCCCGAATAACGCACGCCGAGCGCGGCGCGCGCCGCATCGGTCATCGCGATCATCTGCCGCGAATGGTCGTGCGTCATGATCGGGCTTTCTGTCTTGCCCGCGCGCAGCAGGTCGCAGAAATGCGCGGTCTCGTAGTTCAACCCGCCGCCGTCGACCGGTGCATCGAGTTCGACGGTACGCCCGTCCGCATAGCGGATCGTCGCGCGTGCAGGGTTCCACCACTTCTCGTGGATCGTCACATGGCCGCCGGCCGCGGCGATCAGCGCGTCGCCGCGCCCCATCATATCGAGCCCGCAAAAGAGCTGGGCGATCCCGCCGTTCGCATGCACGCTGTTCAGGCTCGCGAACACGTCGACGCCCGTCGCGCCGACACGGCCGAGCGTCTGCACGTCGAGCGCCGCGCCAAGCCAGTCGACCGCGAGAAATGCCTCGTAGATCCCGATATCGAGCAGCGCGCCGCCCGCGCGGTCGAGGCGATAGACGGAATGGTCGCCGGGCACCGACGACGATGCGCATCCTGCACGGACGAGCCGGATCTCGCCGATCGGATCGTTATGGAGATGCGCCCGCAATTGACGGTACAGCGGAAAGAACGGCGGCTTCATCGCTTCCATGAACAGCAATCCGGCGTCACGTGCCGCCTGCAGCACGGTGTCGAGTTGCGCCCCATTCAGCGTCGCGGGCTTTTCGCACAGCACGGCCTTGCCGGCGGCCAGTGCGGCCAGCGTGTACTGCGCGTGACTGTCATGGAGTGTCGCGATATAAACCGCGTCGATATCGCTCGCGAGGAGCGCTTCGAGGCTCGCGGCAGGTGTGCCGCCGCAAGTGTCGCAAAAGGCTGCCGCAGCGTCGGCGCGGCGGGCCCAGGCACCGGCGAGCGTGGCACCGGGCACGTGCGGGAGGCTTTGCGCGAAGCGGCGCGCAATGCTGCCCGCGCCGACGATGCCGAAGCGCACCGGGCGTTGGTCGTTGTCGTTCATCCTGATCTTCCGTGTCGGTCATATGACGGTGACCGGCACGCTGCCGGTCGGCCGTCATGATAAACGGCTCGCCAGCACTCGGAAGAGCGACACGAACAACGTCAGGCACGCACCGGCACGTCGACGGAGAAATCGCGCGAGATTTCGTCGGCGCTGAAATCGATCAGCGCGAGCGACGCCGCTTCGGCTTCGCGCGGATCGCGCCGCTCGATCGCGTCAACCACACGCGCATGCGCCTTCACCGCGATCTCGTGCGCCCCTTCCTTCTGCACCACGCGCGGATTCACGAGGCGCACTGCACCGCGCACGATCGCCGCCATCTGCTGGAAGAACTGGTTGCCGCTTGCCTGCACGATCCGCGTGTGCAGCAACTCGTCCGCCGTGTCGTAGCCGGGGTCTCCCGGCTGCAGCACCTTGAACGCATCGAACGCCTCGCGAATGCCCGCGATGTCGGCTGCCGTCGCACGCACCGCCGCCTGCGCGGTCGCCCGTGGTTCGATCAGCATCCGGAATTCGATGACGTCGCGCATGAACTGCGGATCGGGTTTTGCCCGAAACCGCCAGCTCACGACGTCTTCGTCGATCATGCGCCAGTCGCGCATCGGCCGCACGCGCGTGCCGACTTTCGGCCGCACGTCCAGCATGTCGCGCGCAAGCAACATCGACAACGCTTCCCGCATCACAGTGCGGCTCACATCGAACTCTTTCGACAGCACGTCCTGTGGCGGCAAGATGCCGCCGTACTTGTCTTCGACGATACCCGAGACAAGCCCATCCATCACTTTGGCGACCAGTGACCGGTCTTTGCCCTGCTCCATGACACCTCCCCGTGCGTCGATTTGCGAACACCTGCTCCGCAGTTCCGCCGGCCCTGGTTACTACTGTTCTTATGATCTATAAGTTGATGAGTTCGAGGATATTTCGCTATCTGGTAAACACCTGACAGGGTTATCCCTCTTTTTGACGGGGTGATTTATACGTCTAAAAAAAAGACCCGGAAAGCGCGCCGCGCCTGCCGGGTCCCGATTTCCACAAGATTTAAACATTCAGTCCATTGCGGTCGATAACGTGCCGCTACGGACTGCTTGCCATTTCTTTCAATTAGCCGAATAAACGATCGTTTCAACGCCGTTTTCCGTGCCGAGCAAGCACAGATTTGCGCCGCGCTCGGCGAACAGGCCGACCGTCACGACGCCCGGCCATGCATTCACCTGCGCTTCGAAGCCGCGCGGATCGGCGATCTGCAGCCCCTTCACGTCGATGATCTCGTTGCCGTTGTCGGTGATGTACGGTGCGCCGTCTTTCGTCACGCGCAGCACGGGCACGCCGCCGAGCGCGGTCACGCGCCGGCCGATCGCCGTACGCGCCATCGGCACGACCTCGATCGGCAGCGGGAACGCGCCGAGCACCGGCACGCGCTTGCTGCCGTCCGCGATGCAGACGAACGTGTCGGCCACCGACGCGACGATCTTCTCGCGCGTCAGCGCACCGCCGCCGCCCTTGATCATCGCGCCGCTCGCATCGATCTCGTCGGCGCCGTCGACGTACACCTGCAGCGAGTCGACCTCGTTCAGGTCGAATACCTTGATGCCGTGCGATTTCAGGCGCTCGGTCGTGGCAACGGAACTCGACACGGCGCCGCGATAGCGCGACTTGACGACGGCGAGCGCGTCGATGAAACAGTTGGCGGTCGAGCCGGTGCCGACGCCGATCACGGCGCCTTCCGGCACGTTCTGGATCACGTAGTCGGCGGCGGCCTGGCCGACGAGGCGTTTGAGTTCGTCTTGAGTCATGGAGTGGTCGTGCTGCGGGATTACGGAAAACCGCCAGTTTACCGGACTCGGATGACGGCCCGGGTTTTTCGGCGCGTGACGCGCCCGCGTATTCAGGGTGCGCCTGCCGCGGGCGCGTTGTCCGACGGTTGCGCGCCGGGAAGGTATTTGTCGAGCAACGCCTGCGCAATTGCATCGGTTTCGGCGTCCGGGTTGCCCGCATAGTCCGACGGCCGGAAATGCATCTGGAATGCCGCGAACACACGCCGCGTGCGTGCGTCGAGCACGCCGTCGATCGGCACGTCGTAGCCGTAGCGCGCGAGCCTGAGCTGCAGTTCGCGCACATCGACGGGCGCACGCGGATCGCGGCCGCCAAGCCGCGCGGCCACGGTCGCCTCGTCCGGCCACGCACCGACGCCGGCCTGCGCGAGCGCACGCCATGGAAACAACGGACCCGGATCGATCTTGCGTTGCGGTGCGATGTCGCTGTGCCCGACCACGCGCGTCGGCGGGATGCCGTAGCGCGCGACGATGTCCTTCGACAGGTTGATCAATGCGTGGACCTGTTCGGGCGGATACGGCTGCCAGGTACGATTCTGCGCATCGAGCGGGCCGCGGTTCACGTTCTCGATGCCGATCGACACCGCGTTCAGCTCCGTCGTGCCCTGCCACTCGCTCACGCCTGCGTGCCACGCGCGTTGCGCTTCAGGAACGAGCTGGTAGACCACGGGCATCCCGTGTTCGGTGCGCGGCTGCGGCGGGATGACGTAATGCACGCTGACCGAATCGCCCGTCAGCGTGCGCAGCGACTTCGCCTCGTCGCTTTCGGTGTAATGCATCACAAGAAAGCGAACCCGCGAATCGGCACCGCGCGCATGCAGGCTCGTGTCGGCGTAGTACGTGCCGCGTTCGACGAGCGACGGCGACGTGCAGGCCGCCAGCAGGCACAACACGGCGCAAGAGGCGCCAACACGAAACAGGTGCATCGGTCACGGGTTCCGGAGAGGCGCGTGCCACACCGCATCACGGCACGCGTCGTTCGGGTCATTCGAGGCCCGCGCGGATCGCGCGGGACCGAGCTGGTGTCAGCCCTTCACGCGCCGCTGGCGCACGGCCTCGTACAGGCACACGCCGCTGGCGACCGACACGTTCAGGCTTTCCACGCTGCCGGCCATCGGGATGCTCATCACTTCGTCGCAGGTATCGCGCGTGAGCCGGCGCATGCCTTCGCCTTCGGCGCCCATCACGAGCGCAACGGGGCCGTCGAGCTTGGTTTCGTAGAGCGTCGCCGACGCCTCGTCCGACGTGCCGATGATCCACACGCCGGCTTCCTTCAGCTCGCGCAACGCGCGGGCGAGGTTCGTCACCGTGATGTACGGCACGGTATCGGCGGCGCCGCTTGCCACTTTGGCTGCCGTCGCGTTCAGGCCGACTGCACGGTCGCGCGGGGCGATCACCGCATGCGCGCCGGCCGAATCGGCGACACGCAGGCACGCGCCGAGGTTGTGCGGATCGGTGACGCCGTCGAGCACGAGCAGCAGCGCCGGGCCGTGGATGCCGTCGAGCAGCTCCGACAGGTTCTGCGCGAGCGGCATGTCCTCGACACGCGCGACGACGCCCTGGTGGCGCTCGGTGTGAGCAAGACCCCACAGGCGCGTTTCGTCGGCTGCAATCAACCGCACGCCCGCTTCCTTCGCGGTGTGCAGGAAGTCCTGCATGCGGCGGTCGCGGCGCGTCTGGTCGTACAGCACCTCCGCAACCGTCGATGCATCGTGCCGCAAACGTGCGGTCACCGCATGAAAACCGTAAAGAACCTTCAGACGTGACATGACTGGAACAACCTTCGATCAAACGTGCGGTCGCGCAACGCGCGCAACCGCGATCCATGGAAAAGGAAAGCGCCGCGTTGCCGGCCGATGACCGGTGACGCGGCGTCTCTCGATACTGCAGGGCGTGCGCGTGCGCCGCCCCGAACGCTCAATACTTCTTGCGGGCGCGAGTCTTCTTCGCGGTCGGCTTCGCGGGCGCACCGCCCCCGGCCTTCTTCTTCGCGGCACCACGCGCGGCGCGCGCTTCCTGCACCGCGACGCTCGGCGCGCTCGCCGCTTTCTTGCGACGCGGCGCCGACTCTTCCGACGACGCCGGCAGCGCGCGCACGCGCGGGCCGTTGCCGTTGCGATCGGCACCGCCGGCAGCCGGCGCGGGCGACGGACGCGGCGCCTTCACCGGCGTATCGCGCACGAGGCGGAAGTCGATCTTGCGCGCGTCGAGATCGACGCGGCTCACCTGGACGCGCACGCGATCCGACAGACGATAGCGAATACCCGTCCGCTCACCGCGCAGCTCGTTCTTGATCTCGTCGTACTGGAAGTAGTCCGAGCCGAGTTCCGTGACGTGCACGAGCCCTTCGATGAACAGCGTGTCGAGCTGCACGAAGATGCCGAACGACGTGACGCCGTTCACCATCCCGCCGTACTCCTCGCCGAGCTTGTCACGCATGAAGTAGCACTTGAGCCATGCCTCGACGTCGCGCGACGCTTCGTCCGCACGACGCTCGTTCGCCGAGCAGTGCAGGCCGAGCTCTTCCCAGATCGCCGTGTTCGAGCGCGAGCGGCCGCGCGATTCGTCGTCGGCCTGCTGCATGGCGCGCGCACGCGGCGACAGCGCGGTGTTCAGCTCGAAGCCGTCCGGCGCCTTCGGCACGTACTTCTTGCCGGACAGGATTGCGTAGATCGCACGGTGCGTGAGCAGGTCGGGATAACGGCGGATCGGGCTCGTGAAGTGCGCGTACGCCTCGTAGGCGAGACCGAAGTGGCCGATGTTGTCCGGGCTGTAGACGGCCTGCTGCATCGAGCGCAGCAGCATCGGCTGCAGCATCTGCGCATCGGGCCGGTCGCGGATCTGTGCCATCAACGCAGCGTAGTCGCTCGCATGCGGCTTGTCGCCGCCACCGAGCGACAGGCCCATGCCGCGCAGGAATGCACGCAGGTTCTCGAGCTTCTCCGGCGTCGGCCCCGCGTGCACGCGGTACAGGCCCGGATGCTTGTTGCGCTTCAGGAAATCGGCCGCGCAGACGTTCGCGGCCAGCATGCATTCCTCGATCAGCTTGTGTGCGTCGTTGCGCTGACGCGGCACGATCTGCTCGATCTTGCCCTGCGAGTTGCAGACGATGTAGGTCTCGGTCGTGTCGAAGTCGATCGCGCCGCGCTTCTGACGGGCGGCGAACAGCGACTTGTAGACGCCGTACAGATCCTGCAGATGCGGCAACAGGTCCGCGCGGCGCGCGGCCTCCGGGCCCTTCGTGTTCGACAGCACGGCCGCGACTTCGGTGTACGTGAGACGTGCAGCCGAATGGATCACGGCCGGGTAGAACTGGTACGCCTTGATCTCGCCGCGCGCGGTGATCACCATGTCGCACGCGAGCACGCAGCGGTCGACGTGCGGATTCAGCGAGCACAGGCCGTTCGACAGCTTCTCCGGCAGCATCGGGATCACGCGGCGCGGGAAATACACCGACGTGCTGCGTTCGAGCGCATCGGCATCGAGGCCCGTGCCCGGCTGTACGTAGTGCGACACGTCCGCGATCGCGACGATCAGCCGGTAGCCGTCGCCACGGCCGACCTTGACCGGCTCGCAGTAGACGGCGTCGTCGAAGTCGCGGGCGTCCTCGCCGTCGATCGTCACGAGCGGCACGTCGCGCAGGTCGACGCGGAAGCGCAGGTCGGTCGGCCGCACCTTGTCGGGCAGCGCGGCGGCTTCGTCGAGCGCCGGCTGGCTGAATTCGTGCGGCACGCCGTACTTGCGCACCGCGATTTCGATTTCCATGCCCGGATCGTCGATGTCGCCGAGCACTTCGACGACACGGCCGAGCGGCTGCGAATGACGGCTCGGGAAATCGGTCAACTCGACGACAACGACCTGCCCGACCTTCGCCTTCTTCACGTTCTGCGTGATCAGGATGTCGTGGCCGATGCGCTTGTCTTCCGGCGCGACGATCAGCGCACCGTTCTCGTTGAGCAGGCGGCCGATCACGCGCTTGTTCGCGCGTTCGGTGACTTCGACCACATGCCCTTCCGGGCGGCCGCGGCGATCGTAGCCGACGATTCGCGCGAGCACGCGATCGTTGTGCATCACCTTTTGCATTTCGCCGTTCGGCAGGAACAGGTCGTCCTGGCCGTCGTCGCGGATCACGAACCCGTAGCCGTCGCGATGCCCCTGCACGCGCCCGGCGACGAAGTTCGACGGATGGGTCAACTGATAATGGCCACGCTTGTCGAGGCGGATCTGGCCGTCGCGCTCCATCGCGGCGACACGCCGGAAGAACCCCTCGCGCTCCTGACGCTTGATCGACAGGGCTTCGGCGATGTCGTTGGCAGCCAGCGACGCGTCGCTCGTACGCAGCACGCCGAGAATTTCTTCACGGCTCGGAATGGGGTACGGATATTTGCTCAAGGGTTTGTCGATGATTGTTCTCGTTGCGTTGACTGATGGTGCACGGCATCAACATAGAGGTGTCCGTCAGACAGTTCTATATTGACGGCGGCGGGTCATTCTATCACCCGCCTGTGTCGCCAAATGACGGGGATTGCCGCGAGCAGGCGCGACGGCAGCCGGTTTGCGATGCATCGCAAAAAAGTGTTGACACGAATAATTGGGGCGCTATAATTTCGCTTCTTTGCAGCAAGCAGCTCACTGCAAAACGTGCCCAGGTGGCGGAATTGGTAGACGCACTAGGTTCAGGTCCTAGCGGTGGCAACATCGTGGAGGTTCGAGTCCTCTCCTGGGCACCACTTATTTAAAAAGGTCGGCTTCTTAGCCGGCCTTTTTCTTTTTCAAACCCAGGAAGCAAAGCGCCTGCGCGCTTTGCGTGAGGCCTCGAAAGGCTGCGCTTGCAAGCGCAGCCGGGGTCGCGCATGTGTGACCGAGTCCTCTCCTGGGCACCACTTATTTAAAGAGGTCGGCTTCTAGCCGACCTTTTTTCATTTCAGCGCCCGTATCTCGACGCGCGCTGCCATCAGCCTTATGTCCGCCGCTCCGATCGATAGCAGAATTAATCGGTTATCAATCGCCCTCCCCGTTGTTACGTTAGCCGCCTTGCTTTCAACGCATCCAACGAGGAGCACGCTTCATGACGTCGATGAACCGCCGCGCGTTCGCGCGTGCGATGCTGGCCGCAGGCCTCACTGTCGCAGGCATCCGGGCGCGCGCCGAGAACACGCCTGCCACGCTACGCATCGGTTACCAGAAGTCGTCGACGCTCATCACACTGCTGAAGACGCGCGGCACGCTCGAGCAGGTGCTGACACCGCTCGGCCTGCGTGTGACGTGGCATGAATTCGCAAGCGGATTGCCGCTGACCGAAGCACTCAACGTGGGCGCCGTCGATTTCAGCGCCGACGTGGCCGATACGGTTCCGGTCTTCGCACAAGCCGCGCATGCGCGTTTCGTGTACGTCGCGCAGGAAGCGCCTTCACCGAAAGCGCAGGCGATCGTCGTGAAGCAGGACAGCGCGCTGCGCACGCTCACCGACCTCAAAGGCAAACGCATCGCGGTCACGAAGGCGGCCGGCAGCCATTACCTGCTGCTTGCCGCGCTCGCACGCGCGAAGCTCGCGCCCGCCGACGCGGCGATCCACTACCTGACGCCCGCGGATGGCCGCGCAGCGTTCGAGCGCGGCAGCGTGGACGCATGGATCACGTGGGATCCCTATGTCGCGTCGGTCGACCGGAATCCCGACGTGCGGATTCTGGCCGACGGCGACGGGCTCGCGTCGTACCAGCGCTACTACCTCGCATCGAGCAGTTTCGCCGCCGCGCGACCCAATGCCGTCCAGATCCTGTTCGACCAGTTGTCGCAAGCCGGCACGTGGCTGCGTGACCACCCGCAGGAAGCCGCGAGTACGCTCGCGCCGATCTGGGGACTCGACGCGGCAACGATCGCGCGCGCGAATGCGCGACGCAGCTATCTCGTCCGTGCCGTGGTCGCGCAAAACTTCGGTGAACAACAGAAGATCGCCGACACCTTCCTCGCGGCCGGACTGCTACCCGCTCGCGTCGATACGGGACAGGCGCAGCGTTGGAATTTCACGGCAAAGCGTGCGGAGCCGGTCAGCGCGTGAGGACCTGCCACGCAAGGGGCGGATATTTTTATCACTTCGGATGAAATTGTGTTGACAGACTCTGCTGACACGCTAGAATAGCGGTCTTCGCACTGCAGCAAGCGAAACGTGCCCAGGTGGCGGAATTGGTAGACGCACTAGGTTCAGGTCCTAGCGGTGGCAACATCGTGGAGGTTCGAGTCCTCTCCTGGGCACCATCTGTTTTTAAAAAGGTCGGCTTCTAGCCGGCCTTTTTTCATTTCAAGCCCAGGAAGCAAAGCGCCTGCGCGCTTTGCGCGAGGACTCGAAAGGCTGCGCTTGCAAGCGCAGCCGGGGTCGCGCATGTGTGACCGAGTCCTCTCCTGGGCACCACTTATTTAAAAAGGTCGGCTTCTAGCCGGCCTTTTTTCATTTCCAGCGCCGGAATCGATGCCCGAGCACGCACGCCGATATCGGTGCTCACGTTCGTCGCAACGGGTTAGCGCGCTACCCGCCCCACCCGAACACGTCCGATCAAATATTTTCGTTCGCGACCTCAAATAGTGTTGACAGCTCGGCAAGACGCGCTATAATTTCGCTTCTTTGCAGCAAGCAGCTCACTGCAAAACGTGCCCAGGTGGCGGAATTGGTAGACGCACTAGGTTCAGGTCCTAGCGGTGGCAACATCGTGGAGGTTCGAGTCCTCTCCTGGGCACCACTTATTTAAAAAGGTCGGCTTCTTAGCCGGCCTTTTTCTTTTTCAAGCCCAGGAAGCAAAGCGCCTGCGCGCTTTGCGTGAGGCCTCGAAAGGCTGCGCTTGCAAGCGCAGCCGGGGTCGCGCATGTGTGACCGAGTCCTCTCCTGGGCACCACTCGATTGATACAAAAAGGTCGGCTTCTAGCCGACCTTTTTGTATTTCCGGCGCCGAAATCGCAACTTGCCTCGCTCCGATCGCGCGCACATCTCCCGCCATCTTGGCGTACGGACATATCGCTTCCGTTTCCGCCGCCAACGCACCCGCGCTAACAAGATCGACAGCCGGCATGCGGACCTCGACATCCAGCTCGAGCGCAAACATGCCATCCGACGAATTCCCGATGTCCGGGCATTCGCGATCCATCCCCGATTCCCCTTGCCGGCATAAAACCCTTCCTGCCGCCCACCAAACCGGGATTTCCCTAGGCTGACATGCCCGCGCTCACGCGGTTAAATAAATCAACGTGATTTATTTAATGCGCCGCCGAGCGGTGCAACATGGAAGGAGACGCCATGAGAAGCCCGCACATCGGCCAGGGAAGCAATTCGGCCAACGTGCGCCGTTACAACGAGCGCCTGTTGCTGAAGACGCTGCGCCGCGTGGGCAGCGCGTCGAAGGCCGACCTCGCCCGTCTCGCGAACATGACGGGCACGGCGGTCGGCAGCATCATCGACTCGCTCGCCGACGCGAAGCTGATCGAATTCGCGGGCCGCACCGAAGGCCAGCGCGGCCAGCCGGCCTCGCTGATCCGTCTCGACCCGCGCGGCGCGTTCGGCATCGGCGTCCATCTCGACCGGATGCGCATCGAGACCGCACTCGTCAACTTCGCAGGCGACGTGCTCGGCCGCCGCTCGCACGACACCTTGCTGCCGCCTCCTGCCAACGTGCTCGAGATCGTGCGTCACGACATCGACGCAATGCAGGCCCTGCTCCCCGACCACGAACGCGCACGCCTGAGCGGCATCGGCGTCGCGCAGCCGTACAACCTCGGCGCGTGGATGCGCGAGCTCGGCCTTGCGCCCGACACATTCCGCGCGTGGGAAGACGTCGATTTCGCGGCCGACCTCGGCCGCACGCTGTCGCTGCCCGTCTTCGGCGAAAACGACGGCAACGCAGCCGCGATCGCCGAACTGTTCTACGGATACGGCCGACAGTGCGACGACTTCGTCTACCTGTTCATCGGGCCGGCGATCGGCGGCGGCATCGCGATCGACGGCGACTGCCTGCGCGGCGTGACCGGCAATGCAGGCGACATCGCCGTGATTCCGGTGCCGCCGAGCCGGCTCACTTCCGCGCCGACGCCGCGCGGCCCGTGGGACATCCTGCTCGCGCGCGCGTCACTGCATGCGCTTGTGCGCCATCTGCGCCATCACGGCGAGACGGTCGACAACCGCGCCGATCTCGAAGCGTGCATCGCCCGCGGCCTGCCAGCAGTGGACGAGTGGATCGACGACTGTGTCGACGCGCTTGCCCCGGCGTTGCGCTCGGTGCTGTGCGTGGTCGATGCGCCGGTGGTCGTGCTCGATGCCGATACCGACGCGGGCCTGCTCGACGCGGTCACGACGCGCCTGCGCTCGGCGCTGGTGGCCACCGCGCCCGAAGCGCGCGGCACGCCGACGCTCGTGCGCGGCACGTTCGGCGCCGACGCCGGCGCGATCGGCGCGGCGACGCTACCGATGTTCTTCAACTTCTCCCCGCGGGCCGGCATCCTCAAGGGCGCCCGCACCGACTCGCAGGAGGTCAACCATGTCGCGATCTGAGTCGCCCCGTCCTTTGCTCGAGATGCGCGGGATCAGCAAGACGTTCCCGGCCGTACGCGCGCTCGACAAAGTCAGCTTGACCGTCTATCCCGGCGAGATCCACTCGCTGATGGGCGAGAACGGCGCGGGCAAATCGACGCTGATGAAGATCCTGTCGGGCGCGTACCGCGCCGACGCCGGCGGCGAGATCCTGATCGACGGCGAACGCATCGAAATCGACGGCCCGCTTGCCGCGCGCGATGCGGGTGTCGCGGTGATCTACCAGGAGCTGTGCCTGTCGCCGAACCTGACCGTCGCCGAGAACATCTACATCGGCCGCGAACTGCGGCGCGGCAACCGGCGCTGGGGCACGATCGACCGCGCGGCCATGGCGCGCGGCTGCCAGGACGTGCTCGCGCGCCTGGGCGCACCGTTCGGACCCGACACGCTGGTCGACACGCTGTCGATCGCCGAACAGCAGCTCGTCGAAATCGCACGCGCCGTGCATACGCGTGCCCGCATCCTCGTGATGGACGAGCCGACGACGCCGCTGTCGTCGCGCGAAACGGAGCACCTGTTCAGCCTGATCCGCCAGTTGCGCGAGGAAGGCCTTGCGATCATCTACATCAGCCACCGGATGGCGGAGATCTACGAACTGTCCGATCGCGTGTCGGTCCTGCGCGACGGCGCATACGTCGGCACGCTCGAACGCGCATCGCTATCGGCCGAGCGGCTCGTCGCGATGATGGTCGGCCGCGACATCTCCGGCTTCTACAAGAAGGAACACGCGCAGTACGATCCCGGCCACCTGCTGCTGTCGGTCCGCGACATTGCCGACGGCACCCGCGTGCGCGGCTGCAGCCTCGACCTGCATGCCGGTGAAGTGCTCGGCATCGCCGGCCTCGTCGGCGCGGGTCGCACCGAACTCGCGCGGCTGATCTTCGGCGCCGAGCCGCGCGTGCGCGGCGACGTGAAGCTGGGCGACCGCACGTTCGGCGCACACTCGCCGCGCGACGCGATCGACGCGGGCCTCGTTTACCTGACCGAAGACCGCAAACGCCAGGGCCTGTTCCTCGACATGAGCGTGCGCGACAACATCAACATCTCGGTATGCAACCGCGATGCCCGGCTCGGCGCGCTCGATCTCGCACGCGGCGCCGAGCGCGCGCGCGACGCGATCGCGTCGTTGTCGATCCGCGTCCCTCACGCGAACGTCAACGTCGGCGCGCTGTCGGGCGGCAACCAGCAGAAAGTGCTGCTGTCGCGGCTGCTCGAGACGAAGCCGCGCGTGCTGATCCTCGACGAACCGACGCGCGGCGTCGACATCGGCGCGAAATCCGAGATCTACCGAATCATCAACGAACTGGCGCGCGCCGGCGTGGGCGTGATCGTGATCTCGAGCGAGCTGCCGGAAATCATCGGCGTCGCGGATCGCGTGCTCGTGATGCGCGAAGGCGAGATCGCGGGAGAACTCGGCGGCCACACGCACACGCCGATCACGCAGGAAGCGATCATCGCGCTCGCCACCGGCTCGCAGGCCGAACTCGCCGCCACGCACTGAACCCGCCCTTTCATTTCACTCTTACATTCAGGTTACCGAAATGATCAACCCGACCAAGCAGCGGAACCTCGCTTCCGCGACGGCCCATCCGGCGGCCAACCGTACGCCGCTGTTGCGCGGCGCCGATCAACGCGCCCGCATGCAATCGCTGATCCGCACGGCCGGCATGCTGCCGGTGCTGCTGGTTCTGTGCATCGGATTCGGCGTCCTGACCGACGGCTTCTTCACGCTGCAGAACCTGTCGATCGTCACGCAGCAGGCGTCGATCAACATCGTGCTCGCGGCCGGCATGACCTTCGTGATCCTGACGGGCGGCATCGACCTGTCGGTCGGCTCGGTGCTCGCCGCCGCGGCCGTTGCCGCGCTGCTCGCGTCGACGATCCCCGGTTGGGGCTGGCTCGGCGTGCCCTTCGCACTCGTCGTCGGCCTCGCGTTCGGCGCGATCAACGGCGGGCTGATCTCGTTCCTGCGCCTGCCGCCGTTCATCGTCACGCTCGGCGCGATGACGGCCGTGCGCGGCGTCGCGCGCCTGATCGGCAACGACACGACCGTGTTCAATCCGCAACTGCCGTTCGCGTTCATCGGCAACGGCACGATCCTCGGCGTGCCGTGGCTCGTCGTGATCGCATGCGCGGTGATCGCGATCTCGTGGTTCATCCTGCGCCGCACGG
Source organism: Burkholderia sp. BCC1999 (assembly GCF_905339975.1). NCBI lineage: Bacteria > Pseudomonadati > Pseudomonadota > Betaproteobacteria > Burkholderiales > Burkholderiaceae > Burkholderia > Burkholderia sp. BCC1999. The sequence continues at coordinate 175,562 of NZ_CAJPHP010000012.1, forward strand.
TGCTCGGGATGCGGATCTATTCGGTCGGCGGCAATCCGGAAGCCGCGCGCCTGTCGGGCATCAACGTGCGGGCGATCCAGATGTTCGTCTATGCCGCATCCGGGCTGCTTGCGGGCCTCGGCGCGGTGATGTCGGCCGCGCGGCTCTATGCGGCCAACGGCCTGCAGCTCGGACAGTCCTACGAACTCGACGCGATCGCCGCGGTGATCCTCGGCGGCACGAGCTTCGTCGGCGGCGTCGGCTCGATCGTCGGCACGCTGATCGGTGCGCTGATCATCGCGGTCCTGACGAACGGCCTCGTGCTGCTCGGCGTATCCGACATCTGGCAGTACATCATCAAGGGGCTCGTGATCATCGGCGCCGTCGCGCTCGATCGCTACCGCCAGCGCGACTCGGCGCGCACCTGAGCCTTTCCCGTCGATTCAACCTTGCGGCGCAGGCCGGGTCGCCTGCGCCCGTTCACCAACAGACCTCACGGAGACACAACGACATGTTCAAGCACACCGCCGCCCTGACCGCCGTCGCCTGCGCACTCGCCTTCGGCGCTTCCGCCGCACACGCGGCCGACAAGCCGCTCAAATCGATCGGCGTCACGGTCGGGTCGCTCGGCAATCCGTACTTCGTCACGATCGTCAAGGGTGCCGAAGCACGCGCGAAGCAGCTCAACCCGAACGCAAAGGTCACGGCCGTCTCGGCCGACTACGACCTGAACAAGCAGTTCACGCAGATCGACAACTTCATCTCCGCGCACGTCGACATGATCCTGCTCAACGCGACCGATCCGAAGGCGATCGAGCCGGCGGTGAAGAAAGCGCAGGCGGCCGGCATCACGGTCGTCGCGGTCGACGTGGCCGCGGCCGGCGCAAACGCGACCGTGCAGACCAACAACGTGAAGGCCGGCGAACTCGCGTGCGACTACATCGCGAAGAAACTCAACGGCAAGGGCAACGTGATCATCGAGAACGGCCCGCAGGTATCGGCCGTGATCGATCGCGTCAACGGCTGCAAGACCGTGCTCGCGAAAAACGCCGGCATCAAGCTGCTGTCGAGCGACCAGGACGGCAAGGGCTCGCGCGAAGGCGGGATGAACGCGATGCAGGGCTACCTGACGCGCTTTCCGAAGCTCGATGCGGTGTTCACGATCAACGACCCGCAGGCGATCGGCAGCGACCTCGCCGCGAAGCAGTTGAATCGCCCGGGTATCGTGATCACGTCGGTCGACGGCGCACCGGACATCGAAGTCGCGCTCAAGTCCAACACGCTCGTGCAGGCGTCGTCGAGCCAGGATCCGTGGGCGATGGCGCAGCAGGCGGTCAACGTCGGCTACGGGATCATGAACGGACAGAAGCCGGCCAATCCGATGATCCTGATCGAGCCGACGCTCATCACGCGCGACAACGTGAAAACCTACAAGGGCTGGAGCACGCCGCGCTGATCGCGCCGCCCGCCCGCGCAACCGGGCGGTGCGGGGCCGTGTCGCCATGCGCGACGGCCCCGCACTGCCCGCCTTTTCGGATCAACCGCTGTACGGCCGTGCGCCACGCCACGGCACAAGGTTTCGACATGACGACGACGTTCCCCCGCCTGATCGTATTCGGCGAAGCGCTGACCGACTTCATCCGCGACGACGCGCAGCACTGGCACAGCGTCGCCGGCGGCTCATGCTGGAACGTCGCGCGCGTCGGCGCGCGGCTCGGCATGCCGACGGCCTTCGCCGGCACGGTCAGCCGCGACACCTTCGGCGACGAGCTGATGCGCGAGAGCGCCGACGCAGGGCTCGACATGCGCTTCATCCGGCAGGTCGACCGCGCGCCGCTGCTCGCGATGGTCGTGTCGAAGCAACCGCCCCACTATTTCTTCATCGGTGAAAACAGCGCCGATCTGGCCTTCGATCCGGCAGACCTGCCCGCCGGCGCCTTCGATGCGGCCGAAATCGTGCACGTCGGCTCGCTCGGCGTCGTGCGCGAGCCGCTCGCGTCGCGCCTGATCGATGTCGCGCAGGCCGCGCATGCGGCCGGCAAGCGGATTTCGTTCGACCCGAACTTCCGCGCGCCGATGGCCGCGCCGTCGTATCGCGACACGCTGCGCCGGCTGTCCGCGCTCGCGCACTGGATCAAGGTATCCGACGAGGATCTGCGCGGGCTGTTTCCCGAACTCGACGAGGCAGCCGCGCTCGCGCAACTGCGCGAATGGGCACCCGACGCGACACTGCTCGTCACGCGCGGCGCATCGGGCATGCAGCTCCTGCATCGCGACACCGAGCTGTTCCAGCCCGCGTTCCCGACCGAAGTCGCCGACACCGTCGGTTGCGGCGATGCGAGCATCGGCGGCTGGCTCGCGAGCCAGCTTGCGCGCCCCGATGCAACGGCCGTTGAACATCTGCGCTACGCGGCCGCGTGCGCGGCGGTCGCCTGTGCGCACGCAGGCGCCTATGCGCCGACTGCAGAGGAAGTGATCGACATGATCGATCGCACGGCCGGCGCCGCGCTTTCGCTCTAGACGGCGCCGTCGCGCCGCCGTGTCACGCGGCGGTCGTGCCGTCGCTGCCGTCCGGCGGCATGCCTGCCTTCAGCAGTTGCAGGCTTTCGTCGACGCTCAGCTCCGACATCGCATCGTCGTGAAGCGTATCGTCCGCCGCGCGACGCAATGCATGCAGTGCATGCACCTTCAGTCGTACCAGCGCGAGCCGCAACCCGCGCGCCGCGCATTCAGCCGCGAAGGTGCGCAACGATTCGATCGTCGTGCCGTCGACATCCGGCGTTTCCTCGAGGCTCAGCATCACGGTATGCGTATCCGGCGCGGCCTTCATCAGCGCACGCACGCGATTGAGCATCCGGTCCGCGTTCGCGAAGAACAGCTGCGCCTCGGGCCGCACGATCAGCACGCCCGGCACCGGTTTCGCATCGGCGTGGCTCGCGACGTCGACGAAATCGTGGCTGTCGCGCAGCCGGCCGAGCACGCTCACGTTCGGTTCGGACAGCTTGCGCAGAGTCAGCAGCAGGCTCACGCCGATGGCCGCGAGCAGCCCGTGCAGCACACCGAGCACGAGCACCGCGAGCAGCGCCGCGATCACGACGAGCCGGTCGCGATGCCACGCCCAGTACGGCCGGAATACCGACGGATGCAGCGAGTGGCTGACCGCGAAAATCACGATCGCCGCGAGCACGGGCTCCGGCGTGCGCGCGAGCTGCGGCAGCAGCAGCCAGACGATCAATGCAACCACGCCGGCCGCCCACAGGCCGGCAAAACGCGACTGCGCGCCGGCCGCCTCGTTCGCCGACGTCGCCGAATAGCCGGCGCCGACAGGCATCCCGTGCAACAGGCCCGATACGAGATTCGCGCAGCCGAGCGCGACGAGATCGCGGTTCGGCGACACGCTGTCGCCGTGCTTGAGCGCGAAGTTGCGGATCGATCCGTACGATTCCGCGTACAGGATCAGCATCAACGCGAACGCAAGCTCGATGGTCTGCATCCAAGCGTTGCGGTCGAGCGTCGGCAGGCCGAACTCGAGATGCCGGAAGTCGATGCGGCCGACGATCGCGATCCCGTATCGCTGCCAGTCGATCGCATAGCCGGCCGCGATCGACAGCACGATCACGACGAGCGTCGCGGGCACGCGCGAGCTCCGCCCGAGCGCGAACAGCAACGCCAGTGCGGTCGCGCCGAGCACGACACTCGCGAGGTTCGCATGCGGCGCGCCGGTAATCAGGTCGAGCGCGACATGCGGCGCATCGCTGTGCTGCACGGAGATCGCGAGAATCTTCGGCAACTGCTTGATGACGATCGTCAGCGCAAGGCCGAACGTGAAGCCGCGCAGCACGGGCCGCGCGACGAAATCCGACATGCCGCCGAGCCGCGCGGCGCCCGCGAGGATGAACAGCACGCCCGTCATCGCGACGAGCGCGGCCGCGAGCGCGAGCTGCGCGGCCAGCGCCATCCCCGATTCGGCGAGCACGGTTGCCGCGAGCACCGCGGCCGACGACGACGTCGACGACACGATCGCGAAGCGGCTGCTGCCCGTGAGCGCGTAGACGACGAGCCCCGACAACAGCGCGATCAGGCCGGCTTGCGGCGGCAAGTTGGCGAGCCCCGCATACGCGACCGCTTCAGGAATCAGCAGCCCGGCAATCGACAGGCCGGCCAGCGCATCGAGGCCGATGCGTCGCCTGGGCGGCGGCGAAGCCGCATCGAGCGGCGCGAAATGATCGGCATGCTGCGGGCCGGCGTCGGGGCGGATCGGAGCGGTCGTCATGAGGCGGTCGGCGCCGTGTGCCGGTCAGGGTTTGACGGCGATGACGCCCGACCAGCCGGGCAGATAACGCGCATCCTGCTCATGCGCGCGGTGCAGCGCGACGTCGAGCGACTTCGCGAAATTCTTGCGAATCTGGTCGAGCGAGATGTGCTGGCGCAGGTAGTCGGCCCACAGGAATTCGCGGAACGGCGTCGCGTCCTTCGCATAGCCGCCCGCGGTGCGCAGCTCGCCCGCGAGGCTGCGGTACGGATCGTCCACGAGCCCCGTCAGCGCCTTCGGCAAATACTCATAGTCGCGGCGCGTACCGTCCGCGCCGAACGGATGCACCCACTGGTTGTGTTCCATCATCCGCCAGAAGATCGTGTCGTCGAGCCAGGACAGATCCTTCAGCAGCATCGCGTTCACGCGCGCCTCGCCTTCCTCGATCAGCGCGAGGCCGAGATGGTGATGATCCGTGATGTAGTGCAGGCCGTCCGGGCCGAGCACGGCCGGGAACCAGTGCGATTCGATCGCTGCCTTGCGCGCGCGCTTGCTGAGCGCCTTCCAGTGCTTGCGCTTCGCCTTGACTTCGCGATAGCCGACCGTCATCTGCGTGGGACGCAGTTCTTCCAGCTTGACGGGAATCAGGTGAACATCGTTGCCGAGTGCCATGGTCGTACCCCATGTTGCGAAATTCCGGCAACGATACTCCTGATCGCGCGAACCGTTAATACGTCATGACCTCGATACGCATTCGATTGACGATTTCTGACAACCGTCCATGCCTGCGCACGACGCTGCGCTACGCGCGCAGATCGTTGCGTTCGAGTCGATGACGAATGTAAGGAATGCCGTCTGCCACGACACTCACGCGATGCATTCCGAGCTTGCGCGCGACGTTCAACGAGCCGCTGTTGGCTTCCGCGATATCGGCGATCACGCGCGGCAGGCGCACGGTGTCGAACGCGTGACTCACGACGGCTTGCGCGGCCTCGCTCGCGATGCCGCGCCCCCAGGTCGCACGCACGAGCCGCCAGCCGATCTCGACGTCGCGCGCGCCATCCGCATAGTCGGGAATCAGCAGGATCCAGCCGATGAACGCGTCGGGCGCGGCCTTCTCGAAGATCGACCAGTAACCGAGGCCCGGCGGATAATCGCGCGTGATCCGGTGCGTGACGAAGCGGCGATGCTCGTCAGGGTCGTGCCACGGGCCCGCGATGTGCCGCGTGACCTCGGGATCGCGATCCATCGCGAGGCACGCATCGAGATCGGCCAGCACGCGCGGACGCAGCCACAACCTCGCCGTTTCGAGCACGGGCAGCGCGTCGATGGAACGTTCGGTCATCGGGACTCCTGATTCGGTGACGATGCGCATCGAGCGCATTACAGAACAAATACAAACAGCCTTCCGGAATGATACAGATGCCTGTCGCCTGGCTCGCGCGGCGCCGTTTCCGTTTCCGAAACAGTTCATTTCGTAGGGATTATTCCCGATTCGGCGTTATCGCGCCCTACATCGCGCGGCGCTGCGGCCTACACTCGATCCATGCCCCCGCACCGCGCGCAGGCCGGACCGGCATCCGCATGCACATCGTGAGCGCGCAAGCCAACGTGGAGATTTCGGACATGAGCTGGACCCGCGAACAACGCAACGTCACGATCGCCGCCTATCTCGGCTGGACGCTCGATGCGTTCGATTTTTTCCTGATGGTCTTCGTGCTGAAGGACATCGCCGCGGAATTCGCGTCGACGATCCCCGCCGTTGCGTTCGCGCTCACGCTGACGCTTGCGATGCGCCCGCTCGGCGCACTGATCTTCGGCCGGCTCGCCGATCGCTTCGGCCGACGCCCGACGCTGATGGTCAACATTGCGTGCTATTCGCTGCTCGAGCTCGCGTCGGGTTTCGCGCCGAGCCTCACGGCGCTGCTCGTGCTGCGCGCACTGTTCGGCGTCGCGATGGGCGGCGAATGGGGCGTCGGCTCCGCGCTGACGATGGAGACCGTGCCGACCCATGCGCGCGGCTTCGTGTCGGGGCTGCTTCAGGCCGGCTATCCGAGCGGCTACCTGCTCGCGTCCGTCGTGTTCGGTCTGTTCTACCAGTACATTGGCTGGCGCGGAATGTTCATGGTCGGCGTGCTGCCCGCGCTGCTCGTGCTGTACGTCCGGGCGCACGTGCCCGAATCGCCCGCGTGGAAACAGATGGAGAAGCGCCCGCGCCCAAGCCTCGGCGCCACGATGAAGCAGAACTGGAAGCTCACGATCTACGCGATCGTGCTGATGACCGCGTTCAACTTCTTCTCGCACGGCACGCAGGATCTCTATCCGACCTTCCTGCGCGAACAGCATCACTTCGATCCGCATACCGTGTCGTGGATCACGATCGTGCTGAATATCGGCGCGATCGTCGGCGGCCTGTCGTTCGGCTCGATCTCGGAGCGGATCGGCCGGCGCCGCGCAATCTTCATCGCCGCGCTGATCGCACTGCCCGTGCTGCCGCTGTGGGCGTTCTCGAGCGGCCCGGTTGCGCTCGCCGCCGGCGCGTTCCTGATGCAGATTTCGGTCCAGGGCGCGTGGGGGGTGATCCCGGTCCACCTGAACGAGATCTCGCCCGACGAAATCCGCGCGACCTTCCCCGGTGTCGTCTATCAGCTCGGCAACCTGCTCGCGTCCGGCAACGCGACGATGCAGGCGTCGCTCGCCGTTTCGCACGGCAACAACTACGGCCTTGCGCTTGCGCTTGTCGCCGGCACCGTCGCCGTCGTGATCGCCGTGCTGATCCTGTTCAGCCGCGAAAGGCGCGGCATCGACATGACGCAATCGGTCAATACGCGTAGCAGCGTCGGCTGACTCCACGCGTTGTCGCACCGCACCATCGCGCGTGCCCCGCCTGGCCGGGGCCGCGCGTCATACTTTCCGCATTCGCACATCGAACTAGAGGAATTTGTCCAGATTCCCTGCTTGCCCGCCATGCCCGCGTTTTTTTATCTTAATAAAAACGACTGTTTGAATCAGATAATCAAATCACCTGTTCGCGGCCGGGAAACCGGCATGGGAGGCGGAACATGGCAGTAAGTCAGGAGGGGCGGCCATCCGCGGGACGGCCGTCCGGCGCGCGGTCATCCGGCACTCGGCAGACCGGCGGGACGAAGGCGCGCATCCTCGATGCAGCCGAGGACCTGTTCATCGAGCATGGCTTCGAAGCGATGTCGATGCGGCAGATCACATCGCGCGCGGCGGTCAACCTCGCGGCGGTCAACTACCACTTCGGCAGCAAGGAAGCGCTGATCCACGCAATGCTGTCGCGTCGGCTCGACCAGCTCAACCAGGAGCGTCTCGGCATCCTCGACCGCTTCGACGCACAGCTCGGCACGCACATCACCTGCGAGCACGTACTCGGCGCGATGTTCATTCCCGCGCTGAAGGCGTCGCGCAATCCCGAACGCGGCGGGCCCGGGTTCCTCCGGCTGATCGGCCGCGCGTACACCGATCCATCGCCGTTCGTGCGCAACTTCCTGACCGCGCACTACGCGAGCGTCGCGGGCCGCTTCTTCGACGCGTTCCAGCGCGCGTTGCCGCATCTGCCGCGCACCGAGCTCGGCTGGCGGCTGCACTTCGCGATCGGCGCGCTGTCCGGCGCACTCGCGGGCGCCGAGACGGAAAGCCTGATCGACGAGTTCTCGCAGGGCCGCACGATGAACGACGTGCAGATGATCGCCCGGCTGTCGTCGCTGATCGTCGCCGCGCTGAAGGCGCCGATGCCCGACAGCGCGCAGCTGTCGATCTTCGCGGCAGTGCTTGACGACGCGGGCGCCAGCGAAGTGTTCGGGCTGCCGTCGTCTGCGGCCGCTGCCGATACGGCGACACTGCATTCCACGAACTGAGCGCGCGGGGCCACGCGCGGCTTCCTGTTCATGATTTGATTGATACGCGCGGTCCTGCGGGGCGTCGAGGCGCCCACGCCGATCGACCGCGAAGCACGGGGCATGGGCAGGCGTCGAAACGCCCGCCCTCGCCGAGAGCAAAGACCGGAGACACGTCATGTCATCTTCCGCAGCAACCACAGCGGCCCAGATCCCGCCGAACACCGACGGCATCTGGTACGCGTCATATCCGCCCGGCGTCCCGCACGAAATCGACGTCGCGCAATACGCGTCGCTCGTGCAGTTCTTCGACGAATGCACGACCCGCTTCGCCGATCGCGTCGCGTACGTGAGCGCCGGCGCGTCGATGACCTATCGCACGCTCGCGCGGAAAGTCGACGCATTCGCGTCGTACCTGCAAAGCCTCGGCGTGAAGCCGGGCGATCGCGTCGCGATCATGCTGCCCAACACGTTCCAGTACCCGGTCGCGCTGTTCGGCACGCTGAAGGCCGGTGCGATCGTCGTCAACGTCAATCCGCTCTACACCGTGCGCGAACTCGCACACCAGTTGAAGGACAGCGGAGCGCAGACGATCGTCGTGTTCGAGAACTTCGCGCGCACACTGCAGGACGCGCTGCCGGAAACGCAGGTGAAGAACATCGTCGTCACCGCGCTCGGCGATCTGCTCGCCGACGGTTTCAATGCGAAAGGACGCCTGATCAATTTCGTGCTGAAGCACGTGAAGAAGCTCGTGCCGGCCTACCACCTGCCGCAGGCCATCCGGCTGCGCTCCGCCCTCGCGCTCGGCGCGCGCGGCAAGCCGCAGCCGGTGCAGACGACGCGCGACGACCTCGCGTTCCTGCAATACACGGGCGGCACGACCGGTGTCGCGAAAGGCGCGATGCTCACGCACGGCAACCTGATCGCGAACCTGCTGCAAGCGAAGGCGTGGATCGCCGACCAGGTGTCGGGCGACGTCGAAACCGTGCTCACGCCGCTGCCGCTGTATCACATCTATTCGCTGACGGTGAACGCGTTCATCTTCATGGGACTCGGCGGGCGCAACATCCTGATCGCGAACCCGCGCGACATGAAGATGGTGATGAAGATCATCCGCAACGAAACGTTCACGGGGATCACCGGCATCAACACGCTGTACAACGCGTTCCTCGACAACGAGGAATTCCGCAAGCGCGACTTCTCGAAGCTCAAGCTCGCGATGGCCGGCGGGATGGCGATGCAGCGCGCGGTCGCGGAGCGCTTCCAGCAGGTGACGGGGCGGCCGGTCGTCGAAGGCTACGGCCTCACCGAATGCTCGCCGATCGTCACGATGAACCCCGTGGACCTGAACGACATGGCCGCGTTCAGCGGCTCGATCGGCCTGCCCGCGCCGTCGACCGTCGTGCGCTTTCGCCGCGAGGACGGCACCTGGGCGCCCGTCGGCGAGCCCGGCGAGCTGTGCGTGCACGGCCCGCAGGTGATGCGCGGCTATTGGCAGCGCCCGGACGAGACGGCCAAGGTGATCGACGCCGACGGCTGGCTCGGCACCGGCGACATCGGCGTGATGGACGAGCGCGGTTTCATCCGCCTGATCGACCGCAAGAAGGACATGATCCTCGTGTCGGGCTTCAACGTATATCCGAACGAGATCGAGGAAGTGCTGGTGATGCATCCGGGCATCAGCGAGGCCGCGGCGATCGGCATTCCTGACGAGGTACAGGGCGAACGGATCAAGGTGTTCGTCGTGCGCCGCGACCCGTCGCTGACGGTCGAGGACGTGCTCGCGCACTGCCGCAAGAACCTGACCGGCTACAAGATGCCGAAATTCGTCGAGTTCCGCGACGCTCTCCCACAGACGAACGTCGGCAAGATCCTGCGCCGCGCGCTGCGCGACGAGGAACTCGCCAAAATCAAGGCCGCGAAGCAAGGCTGAACGATCCATCGCTCCGGGAGACGCTGTCGATGAACCAAGGAATGAAGCGCTATAAGCGGCATGCGGCCGCTGCGGCAGTCGCTTGCGTGCTGTCGCTCGCGCACGCGGGCCTGCATGCGCAGGAAACGGCCGATGCCGCGAGTGCGGCACAGGAGGTCGCGCTGCCGGCGGACCTGGCGAAAGTCACGCGCGAACCGATCGCGCAACAGGCCCGCTGGCTGCGCGCGGCCGCGCAGCGCGGCACGCTCGCGCAGCTCGACGACGCGACGCTCACCGCGCTCTTCAAGGCGCTCGACCCGCTCGCCGTGCCGCTCTATATCCGAAATGGTCCTAACGGTTATCCGGCGTACCAGTTCACGATGGTGCGCCAGGAGCGCATCAGCGGGAAATGGTCCGACACGCCCGACCGCATGCTGGTGAAGACCACCCGTGAACCGCTGCGCGTATATGCAAAGTGGCTGCCGGGCGGCGCGCATGCGGGACAGGAAACCATCTACGACACGACGCAGCGCAAGGACGAGATGTACGGCCATCTCGGCGGCCTGCTCGGCAAGATTCCGCTGTGGACGGCGCTCGACGGCGCGCTGGCGCGTGCCCAGTCGAATCACCAGGTGAAGGATCTCGGCACCGAGTTCATCACGAACCTGTACCTGACCGAAGGGAAGAAGTACCTGGAAGCCGGCGTGCAACGGCCGACCCAGGTCGAAGCAAAATCGATCGGCGGCGTACGCGTCGTCGCGCTCACCTACGAGACGCCGACCGGCCGGCCGCAGTTCTACGCGAAGAAGGAAGTCCTCGGGCTCGACCTGCACGCGCCCTATTTCCGGACCGTCGAGTCCTATGACAACGACGGCAAGATCTTCGAGCGGATCGTCATCGAGAAAATCGCGCCGGCCACGCTCGACGACACCGCATTCGATCCGAAAAACCCGGACTACGCGTTCTGATGCGTACCGGCGCGGTTGAAGTCGGGATCAATCGTCATCGTCGTCGCCGTGGTGTTTGCGCCAATGCTTGTAATAGTGCTTGCGCCACTTCCGGTAGCGATCGTCGTCGTCATCGCCATAGTAGCCGTATCCGTAGCCCGGATAAGCGACGACGGCCGGCTGCGGCGCCACATAGACCGGTGCCGGCTCGACATAGACCGGTGCGACCGGTACGCCGATGCCGACCGACAGGTCGACGTGCGCCATTGCACTGCCGGAAGCCAGCAACGCCACGCCGCCGACCCACCCTGCCCATTGCCTCATGTTCATGTTCTGCATCCCTGATACGCCGGCCCGCCCGGCTCACGCGACGAATGTAAGCGCACCGCACGCGGCGAGGTGATACGGCGCTGCGAGAGTCGTAACGCGACGTAACGAAACGGCTTTAGCTATTCGGCCGAATCGCGAAAATGCGCTGGAACGTCTATAGTGGGTTACGGTTCGACACAATGACGACTGCGCGCTTCCCTATTGAACAGGGTAGAATCCCGCCAAACACCTTGTGGACGAACACGCCACACACACGCACAACATATTCTCTGACGCAGGCTCCTGCCGCACCTCAATGGCCAATCCCGCAGAATCCCATCCGCAAAACGACTTCATCAATTCGGCGCGCAAGGAACGTAAGCGCGTTGAAATCTATCTCGTCAACGGCATTCGTCTGACGGGGTGCATCGAGTCGTTCGACCAGTACCTGGTGATGCTGCGCACCCCCGTGGGTCTGCAAGGCATCTACAAGCGCGCGATTTCCACCATCCAGCTCGACACCGGCGGCTCGCGCCCGGGCGGCGGCGGTCCTCGCGGGCCGCGCACCGGCGGTCGCCCCGGCGGCCGTGAAGGCGGCGGTCACAGCCCGTACGGCTCGCACGGCGGCCCGCGCGAATCACGCGGCGACGGCGGCGGCTACGGTTCCCGCGAACCGCGTGAAGGCTATGGCTCGCGCGAACCGCGCGAAGGTTACGGCTCGCGTGAGCCGCGTGAAGGCTACGGCGCCCCGCGCGAACCCCGTGAACCGCGCGAAAGCTATGGCGCGCCGCGCGACAGCGGTGATGCTTCCGGCAACGCGTCGTCGTCGGATGCACGCGGCGGCAACGGTCCGGTGATCGTCACACGCCGTCGGCGAATCGTGCCGGACGGCCAGTAAAACAAAAGGGCAAGCCAACCGGCTTGCCCTTTTTACTTGTGCAGCCGGCGCGGCATGTCGCCGCACCGCTGCCGGGTTCAGCGTGCCGTCGTCGGCAGGCCCGCATCGGCCTCACGCTGCAGCGAACGCACCTGCTGCTGCAACGCGCGCAGTTGCGACTGAAGTTCGGCCTGTTGCGCCTGCAATGCCGCCGTCTCGCTGCGCACACTCTTCTGGCGATCCGCGACCGCCGCCTGCTGCTGGCGTGCGATCGAGATGTCGGCCTGCAGGCGCCTTGCACGATCCTGCGTGACCTCGATCTGCTTGTCCATTTGCGCCTTCTGCGATTCCAGCTTCGCCGCCCGCAGTTCGTTGATGGCCAGCCGCTCCGCCTGACGCGAGAAATCGCGATAGATCGCTTCCGCGCGCGTTTCGTCGTACGTCTTGATCACGCGCCAGAACGCCTTCTGCTGGAACAGCGCGACGAAGTACGCACCGTCCTTCACATTGAACAGCAGGCTCGCGCCGTAGCTGCCGTTGTAGCTCGTGCGCATTTCCGTCAGCGAATGCGCCTGGATCTGGCGCTGCAGATCGTCGACCGTGCTCGGCCCCGTCGATTCGCCCGCCTGCGGCTGCACCGACATCTGGCCCTGCTGATCGATCACCGGAATCGCCGCCACCGGTGCCGACGCCTGCTGCACCGCCGGCGAATCGCTGCCGGCCAGCCCCTGCGCGAACGCGCCCTGCATGCCTCCCACCAGGGCGAGCAACACGCTCACCCGCCCCAACCCCGTCATATGGCTCATGAAGTTTTATTCCCGCCCGAGTCGTTGTAATTCAGCGCGATTTTATCTCATTAATTACTCGCTTTCGCGTGTCTCGGGCTCTTCGTCAAAGATCTGATATTTGCGCATTTTTTCCCACAGTACCTTGCGGCTGATGCCGAGTTGCTGCGCCGTATCCTGACGACGCCAACCGTTTGCGTCGAGCGCCGCAATGACGCGGCTGCGCTCGTTCATGTCCCACTTGCTGCGATCGACGAACACCTCCGCCGCGCTCTCCACCGGCACCGGCTGAGCCGAATTGCGCGCGTGCGCGATCAGCCGCTGCAGCCGCGCCGCATCCCACCCGCCCGTCTGCCGCACCGTCACGCCGACACGCTCGGCGAGGTTGCGCAGTTCGCGCACGTTGCCGGGGAAATAGCTGTCCGCGACCGAATCCGTCAGCCAGTAAGGCAGATCGGACAACTCCGCGAGCCGCTCCTCGCCAACGACCTGCGCGACGAACGACTTGAACAGCGCGATCTTGTCGACTGCACCGCGCTCTTCCAGCGACGGAATGCTCAGCTCGATCACCGCGAGCCGGTAGTAGAGATCGGCGCGGAACAGCCCCTCCTTCACGAGCTGCGGCAGCTTCTTGTTGCTCGCCGCGACCAGCCGGAAATCGACCTTGACCGGCGCCGTCGCGCCGACGCGCAGCACCGCGCCGTCCTCGAGCACGCGCAGCAGCTTGACCTGCTGATACAGCGGCAGATCGCCGACTTCGTCTAGGAACAGCGTGCCGCCGCCCGCCTGCTCGAAATAGCCTTTATGCGCAACAACCGCGCCCGTGAACGATCCTTTCGCATGACCGAAGAACAGCGATTCGAACAGGCCGTCGGGGATTGCGCCGCAGTTCACCGGCACGAATTCGCCGTGCCGGTAGCGCGAATGCTTTGCGTGCAGCAGTTGCGCGATGCGCTCCTTGCCGACGCCGGTTTCGCCGTGCAGCAGCACGTTGGTATCGCAGTCGGCGAACGTATCGACTTCGTGCAGCAGCGCCTGCATCGATTCGGAGTGCGCGACGAGTTCGGACGGCTGCAACGTTTCGGCCGAGTGCGCACGCAGTTGCGTGACGAGCTTGCCGATCATGCCGCGCAGCTCGGCGCACGTGAAGTCGAGCGGCAGGATGTGCGAATAATCGGGCGGATACTGCGACGCGTCGTGGTCGCGCGCCGCGCCGACCCAGACCACCGGCATGCCGATGTTGGCCTGCCAGTCGCGCAGGAACGCGGCGCCGCCTTCGATCATCGTCACGCTGATGATCGCGAGCGACGGCCGCAATGCGGCGCGCTCGGGCGAGATCTCCGCGTTGTCGGCGCGGATCACTTCGACGTCGAAGCTCGCCATGCACCGGGCGACGCGGTCGACGATGTCCGCCTTGCCTTCCCAGACGTACAGGTCGAGCTCTTCGATTGCGGGCGTATTTCTCATCTGATCTGCTTCTTCAGTAAACCGTTTGGGCGACCCCGCAATTGAGCGAGATCTGATGGACCGTCGCCGCGCCGACCTGAACGCCAAGCAGATTCAGCAGCGGAACGAGGACTGCGTCAAGACTCGACAGGAGCGGGCCGAGCAGGCCGGTCAAAAACGAGAGCAAGGTGGAAACGAAGTTCCCTGGGACTGTCAGGATATTCGCACCGAACAAGCCGAGGTTGACGGTGATCTTCGCAGCCGCGAGCTGCGTCAAGGCCGAACTAAGCGCCGAACCGAGCGCATTCGAGTTCACTGTCCAGTAGTCCGCATCGATCCCGGGCACGCCATTGAAGGTATGCGATTGGGCAGCGCCTTGCACCTGAACCGATACGTTGGACAGGGTCGCCGTCAACTGCGCAAGCCCGAGCACATTCGCATTGATGATCTGCCCGGGCGACGTACAACTGTAAGTCGACGACAGGCTGATCTTGCCGGACGAATCGAGTGGCGGCTGGCCGATGCACAGATTGGCTACGCCCGGTTGCGCGGTAATGACGACCGTGCTTGCCGCCTGTGTGGACGCACACTGCGTTGAATTCAACGTCGCAGTGCCGGTACCGACTTGCAGATAGATCGGCAGATTCACATCGACATTCACGTTCAGCAAATTCAGCAATGCGCCGACCAGGGGCAACTGCGTCGTGCCAAGATCGACATTGAGATACACGCCCACCGCAGCGGTCGACGCCTTCGTGCGCCACGTTCCCGTCGACGGATCGATCCCGCCTTCGCCGATGCCGATCGAAGGCGGGCTGATGATCTGCACCTGCAGTTGCGTCCCCGTCAGCCCGCCGAGATTCAACGACGGCACATTGACCGTGACCGCCGGCTTGCCCGTTGCCGCGATTTCCGCGCTGACGAGCAGCAGGTCGAGCAGGTCCACCTGCGCGTTGAGCGCCGCCTGCGTATCCGCGAGTGCGACGTTCAGCAACCCGCCCGCTCCGCCGAGGCCGATCGACGTCCCCGGAATGTTGGCGCTCAGGATCGCCTGCAGCGTGGCGAGGCTCGCCTGCAGGTTTGCATTCGCGACGGTCGTCTGCGTGGCCGCGTTCACCATCAGCTGGACCAGTTGTGGCAATGTTAGCTTCAATGCGAGCAACTGATCGACCGTGCCGACACCAGCCGCCACGACGAGATCGCCGACCGTCACGTTCGTACATGCGAGTGATTGATACGACCCGATATTCAGGTTCAGGCTGGCGCCGAGCAGCCCGCCAATCAGTCCGTTGACGAGCCCCGGATTGCCGGATGTCGGTGCGGATCCGCCAGCGCAGCCGACACCGCCGAGCGCGGCAAGGGTTGCGCCGACCGAGAACGTATCGATGTTCGTCGAACGCGCGGTCGATACCGCGGATACGGGCTGCGGCGGTCCGACGAAGAAAAACGGCACCTGACGCGTGACGATCACCTTGGCCGCGTTCAACTGCGTGGTCCCTGGGGTCGCGGAAGCGTAGTAGCTGGGTTTCGGGTTGACCGCCGTGTCCCAGCGGCCGCATTCGACGCTGATCGTGTCGCCGTTCGATGCGTTGAGCCCGTTCGACTGCGCATTGCTGGTCGCGGTGGCCGTCGGCTGTGAACACGCGTCATCCATCCGCTGCACGGCCGCGAGCGCCGCCATGTCGGCAATCCGCTGCACGTCCCGACGCTGATAAAAGAGATTACCGACGCCAATGGCGCCGAGCGTCGTAATGGCGATCAGCGTCGCGATGATCGCCATCACCGAGAACGCGCCGCGCTGCCGTGACGCGCGGCGGATAACACCGCCACTGTGCCGGGTATTCACCGTTTTGCTCCGTCAGCGCGCGAGGTCGCCACCGGACAGTCCACCGCCGCCGCTGCCACCGCCATTACCGCCGCCCGACGCCGACATCGTGCCGAACCACTGCGGAATCGTCGTCTTGAACGAGTCGATATAGCGCTGATAGGCATACGTCCCGGCCGCGCCGTCGATCGGTTGCGGCGTGACGGCCGCGCGATTCGAGCGCTGCAGGTCGAGCAGCGCGTTCGTCGCATGACCGATTTCGGACACCGGCGTATCGCCCTGCGCATGCGCGATGCCCGCGCCAAGCGCGCACGCGAACGCAATGCACACGGCTCGCACGCGGATTGAGGAAAGGTGAAACATGATGGCCTCCGTGAATATCGTCGTTATCGCGCGAAACGCTGCAGCAGCGGCACCGCAAGATCGAAGTTGTCGCTGCTCGCGACCGAGGGCGCGGACACATTGCCCGGCACGTGTGCGACTGCGCGTTGCTTTGCGCGCATCGCGGCCTCGACCTTCGTCTCGTCGTCGTGGATCTGGCCACGTACCGCGGACGAAAGCTTCTGCTGATCCATCAGTCGCCGCGCATCCTTCGCATGGCCGCTCGCGAGCAGGTAAAGCACAAAGTTGCTGAGGATTTTCGGGTTCTTCTGCTCGAGTTCGGCTGCCTTCAGCAGCGGCACGCGTGCGCCTGCCAGATCGCCTTCGCGCATCTTCGAATATGCGAGGTCGGACAGCGTCGCCGCGTCGGTCGGCGCAAGCACCGTCGCCTGTTCGAGTTGCTGCGCGGCAAGCGCAAAATCGCCGCGGGCGCCGGCGGTCAGACCCAGCCCGCGATACCCGCGCGCGGCGAGCGGCGTCGTCAGCAACTTCGTATAGGCAGCCACGCCGGCGTCGTACTGGCCCGTCGCGCGCAATGCGTCGGCACGCAGCAGGATCGTGTCCGGCGATGCACCATATTGCTTCTCGTACTGATCGATGTGCGCCAGTGACGCAAAATACAGTCCTTGCCCCTGCATCCGCTCGATCAGGCCCAGGTACATGCCTGGCGTATCGGGCGGCGCACTCTTGTCGGCAGCAGCCTGCATCAGCGCGCCGCGCTCGGCCTGCGCACCGATCCCGTATCCGGACTCCTTGAACACCGAGCACCCGCTGGCGAGCAACCCGAACGCCGTCGCCCCTGCGATCGCGCGGATCCAACCAAATCGATTCATCTTGTGTCGCTCCTTCCCCTCGTGCCGCGTCAGTGCTGAAACGCAGCAAGCGCGGACAGCACGGTCATGATCCCGGGCCCCGCGGTAACGATCAACAGCGCAGGCAACAACGTGACGATCATCACGCCGGTCATCTTCACCGTCAGGCGGCCGATCTGCTCACGCAGCGTCGCGCGACGCCCTTCCCGCAGTCGATCGCCAAACTGCTTCAGCGGCTCTTGCACCGCGCCGCCGTGCTTGTCCACCTGGATCAGCAATCGCACGATCGCACGCAGATCCTCGTTGTCGAAGCTGTTCGTGAGACGTTGCAGCGATTGTTCGCGCGTGCGTCCGGCCGCGAACTGCCGTTGCGCAACGCCGAGCTCCCACGACAATACGGGCAGCATGGTCTGGAAATCGTGCGTAACAACCTGAATGCTCTGGTCGAGCGACAGGCCAACACCCTGCAGAAGCCTCAGCATGTCAACGAGCAGCGGCAATTCGGCCGCGATACTCTGTCGGCGCGCAGCGGCACGCCGGCGCACGTATATTTTCGGCAACATGTAGCCGGTCACGAGCGCGAAGGAGATCCAGAGCGGCCAGCGCGCCTCGTGTCCGCGGCTGATCAGTATCAACACGGCGAACGCCGGCAGCAGGATGGCGCCAACGATGCGCGCACTGACGAACAGCGCTCTCGCACGGACGTCGACAAAACCGCACTGATCCAGCAGTTGACGATCTTCGTCGGCAATCAGATATCGGCTGAAGCCGGTCTCGAGCCACCGCATCCCGACAGCTTCGAAGCGTTCTCGCAGCCCCGCGAAACGTCCGCGCGCAGCAGCAGGTGCAGCCGCATCGCGCGCAGGCTCGGCGGAACCGGCTCGCGCAGCGGCCGCTTCGATTGCCGCGGTCCGGCGGTCAAGCGCATTCACCAGCGCGCGCTCGGCACGCTGCACGAGCACAACGCGAACGATCGCGAGCACGGCAAGCAGCAGCACGCCGACCGATCCGAGCACCAGCGCCAGTGCGCCTAAACGGTTTGCATCCATCGATTCACCTCAGCCGCGCGAGCCGGTACAGCCAAAAACCGCCCACCGCCTGCAGCGCAAACGCCAGATAAATCAGCTGGCGCCCAGAGTCGTCATTCCACATCGCCGTGAAGTAGCGCGGGCTCGTGGAGATGACGAAACTGCCGACTGCGATCGGCAACAGCGCCAGCACCCATGCCGACAGCCGGGTCTCGGCCGACATCGCGGACAGTTCGCGCTCAGCCTGCTCGAGATCGCGCATGAACGTCGACATCCGATCGAGCATCACGTCCGCCCGCCCACCGTAGCGGACCGACAGACGCAGCACCGCACCGACCAGTTCGAATTCGCGGATCCGGTACGTGTGTGCAATGTGCAGCATCGCGCGATCGATCTCGACGCCTGAGCGCAGCATCTGTGAAACGTCGTCGAGGCAGCGGCGCAGCGGCATCTCGGCCGTCTGAAGCGCTGACTGGAAGGCCGCCGGCACGCTGTTCCCGAGGGTCACGAGCCGCACGATCCCGTCGAGGAACGACGGCAACTGACGGACGATCTTCAGGCGGCGCCTGCTGATGCGCGACGTGATCCACAGGATGACGAGCACCCCGCCCGCAACGAGCGCAGCTGCTGCCGCGAGCAGCCCGCCAGCCGTGCCTGCCCACAGCGCGAGCAGCGCAATGATCGCGAGACCCAGCACGAGGCCAGCGCGCACTTCATCGAGCCCCGCGCGGTCGGACAGCACAGTCCACCCGCCGAGCACCAACGATCGCCAGCGCGCCAAACCCTGTTCCGGCTCCTGCGCGTTCACCATACCGGCCGCCGCGGTACGCATGGTGCGTGCGTCGCCAGCCGGCAGTTCGGTACGCGCGCCCTGACCCACCCGGCTGTCGAAGAACCGTTGCGTATGCGCACGCCCTTCCCGCACCTGGCTTCCGCGCCACAGCAGCAACCCGGCCGCCGCGCAGATCAGCGCGAACATCAGCGCGAGCAAGGTGCCGCTAGACATTGAAACCTCCGCCTCGCCCGAAACTGCCGCCGAACCCGCCGCCGCTCGCCACCAGCGTGTTGCGGAAACGTGCGAGCTTCGGCGAATGCGGATGAATGCCGAGCGACTCCCAATGATCGATCTCGTCGCCCTCAGGCGTAACGCGTGCCTCGTAGCGATACAGTTCCTGCGTCGATACGATGTTGTCCGACATGCCGGTGACTTCGGTGATCGACAGGATGCGCCGACGACCGTTGGACAGCCGGCCAATCTGCACGATGAAATCGATCGCGTTGGCGATCTGCCTGCGCAGACTTGCCTCGGTCCCCTGAAAACCCGCGAAACCGGCAAGCATCTCGAGCCGATACAGACACTCGCGCGGCGAACTCGCGTGCACCGTGCCCATCGATCCGTCGTGGCCGGTATTCATCGCCTGCAGCATTTCGAGCACTTCGCCGCCGCGCACTTCGCCGACGATGATCCGGTCCGGCCGCATCCGCAACGTGTTTCGCAACAGATCGCGAATCGTCACGACGCCGCTGCCGTCGAACCCGCCCGGACGGCTCTCGAGCCGCACAACGTGCGGGTGATTCAGCGAAAGTTCGGCCGTATCCTCGATCGTCACGACGCGTTCGGCCATGGGGATATGGAACGCTAGCGCGTTCAGCAGCGACGTCTTGCCCGAACTGGTGCCACCCGACACGAGGACATTGCAGCGCGCCTCGACCGCGGCCTCGAGCAGCCGGCCGATTTCTTCGTTGTAGGTACCGTTGCCCAGCAGGTCCTCGGGCTTCAGCGGGTCCTTGCGAAACTTACGGATCGACACGACCGGACCGTCGATCGACAGCGGTTCGATCACCACGTTGACACGGCCGCCATCGGGCAGTCGCGCATCGACCATCGGATTCGATTCGTCGAGTCGCCGGCCGACCGGCGCGAGAATCCGCCGCACGATTCGCAGCAGATGGGCATTATCGGTAAAGCGAATCGGCAGCTTCGACAGTATCCCGTGCCGTGACACGTAGATATCGTTGTAGCCGTTGATCAGGATGTCCTCGACGTGCGGATCGGCCAACAGGTCTTCGATCGGCCCGAAACCGGCGAGCTCTTTCGTCAGCGCCTCGGCAACCGCACGCACCTCACTCTCGTTGAGCGGGATCCGCCGTAGCCGCACGAAGCTGTCGATCTCGAGATCGACGAACTGGTTGATCGCCTGCCGCGACCAACGGCCGAATTCGGCACCCAGTTCCTCAATCCGCGTGAGCAGATGTTCGTGAGCGGCATTCTTGATGTCGTGGAACTGCTGCGTTTGCGAGAACGGCGCTGCGCCGTCGGCAAATTGAATGTCGTGTGCCATCACTTACGACCGCTTCGTTGAGGATTGAATGATTCGCCTGAGCGCCGAGAGGCCACCGGCCGCGCGCTGTGCCGCTCCTGGCGCAGGCGCACCCACGAGGCGCTCGACCAACGGTCCAAGCGCACGTACGTATGGGTCGCGTTCCGCGACTTCCGCAATCAGCTTGCCCTGGTTCGCTGCATGCCCGATGGACACGCGCCGTGACGGTAACGTCGCAACCAGCGACAACTCCAACCGCTCGGCGATCTGTGCAGGCATTAGCCCGAGATCTGCGTCGAACTGGTTGACGACGAGCCGAATCCGTTCAGTCGCGGCCCCCGCATCGCGCAGCCCGTCCAGCATCTCGACCGCCGATACGACCGACGCCACACCCTGGTCGCAAACGAGCCATGCTTCGTCCGCAAGATTCACGACCTGTGCGATGAATTCGCGATTCGGGAAACCACCGAGATCGACAATCTGGTGATCGAAGAATGCCCGCAGCCGATTCAGCAATGCCGAACACGACGCCGTTGCAACCTCGCGCAGATCGGCGAGGTTCGGCGGCAACGTCGTCAGTGCAACACCGCTCGAATGGCGTGCAAGCGCGGTCGTCACGAACGTGCGGTCGATTCGACGCAGGTTGCGGACGGCCTCGACGAAATGGAATTCACAGCGCGTGTTCAGGAACAATGCACCGTCGCCAGCCGGCAATCCGAGATCAAGGAGTGCCGCCGTCAGTGCAGGATCGGCGGGCCGTCGCTGCATCAGCACCGACAAGTTCGCAGCCAGCGTGCTCACACCCATTCCGGCGCGAGCGCCGAGCAACGCGGTGACCTTCCCGTGGCGATTCGCCGGCTCGCCTACGTTATCGAGCAACACTCGCGTGATCCGCAACGCCTCGTCGGCCGGTGCGGAAAAATCGACGAAATCGCGCACGCCCGCGCGCAGCGCGGCGAGTGCCCCCTCCGGTTGCGCAAGCGAACCCAGCGCGACGACCGGCACTCCCGGATGCGACACGCGTACCGCGGCGACAACCGTGCTCGCCGCCGTGCAATCACCCGAAAAATCGATGAATACCAGCGCCGGATTCAACACGCCGATGCGCTGCGACAACGCCGCACCGTCGAGCGGTGCGCCCTCGACTGCGCCGGCCGAGACCAGCGACTGCGACAGCCATTGCACATGCTCCGCAAGCGAGGATGCGCACACGAAGTGGTCGGTGACGGCGGGCTCAGCCAAAGAATAGGTTCTCGCATTCATCTTGGATACTCCCAATGAAGCAAGGCATCGCGTCGCGCGCGACGGCCTGCGCTGTCCCGTATTGAATCGGCGCGCTCATTTCGAGAACCCCGGCCCTGCGTCCGGCGATGCCATGCCACCCAGATAGGAACGCCACACGGGAGCATCGCGCTGTTCGGACAGTTCACCCGGCGTCGCCGGCAGCGATGCGCCTTGCGCAATCGGTGCGACGAGGTGTGGCGTCACGATGATCACGAGTTCCTTGTCGTTCTGCTGGTAACTCAGATTCTTGAAAAACGCGCCGATGATGGGCAAATCGCCCAGAAACGGCACCTTGTTGACGTTGGACGTCGTCTCCCGGTCGACCAAGCCGCCGATCACGAAGCTTTCCCCATCGCCAAGTTCGACCGTCGTGTCCGCGCGCCGCGTCGTTAGTGCGGGCACCTGAACTCCGTTGATCGTGATCGAATGCACGAAGTCGAGCTGGCTCGACTCGGGCGCGACCTTCAGCGCGATTCGCCGTGGGTTCAGCACGGTCGGTGTGACAGTGAGTCCGACGCCATAAGGTTTCCACTCGATGGAAATCGTGCCGAGCGATTGCGGCACCGGCACCGGAATTTCTCCGCCTGCGAGGAAGTTCGCACTCTGGCCCGACAACGCGACGAGCGTAGGCTGTGCAAGCACGCGAGCAAGATTGTTCGCTTCGAGAATCGACAGATCCGCGAACAGCCCATGCGACACCGAATTGACGACGAGGTTGAATGCCGACGAGATCGGCACGTTCGTGTTGTAGGTGAGCGAGCCGCCCGGCGTACCGGTAATCGACGTCAGCCCTGTCGGCGCGAATGCACCGAACGAAAAACCATTGCTCTGCTTGAAGAAGTTGAGACCCGCCTGCTTCAGCACTGAACGGCTGAATTCGACGACACGCACGTCGACCTGCACGACGTTCTTGCCGGAAATCGTCGATGCATCAAGAGTCGTCCCATCCTTGCCGCTGACCGTCTTCGCCGCATGAACCGCCCGCTGATGCCCGTCGAGCGTCCCGGACGCACCGCCGATCACCGTCGTGCCGCCGTACGTGTTCACGCTCGGCGATGCGCCGTCAAGCAGCGCACGCGCGGCACCGCTCGTGACACTCACGTTGTAGACGGTCGGTTCGTCGCGGCCGCGCTCCCATATCATCACGTTCGTCGACCCGGCGCTCTTCGCGACAAGCAGCACACCGCCGCGCCCGCCCTTCACGACAAGCACATCGGCAACCGACGGATCGCCGACCGCAACCCGCTGCAGCGCATGCCCCATTGCAAGCTGCCGTTGTGCGCCGATCGCAAGGCTGATCGTCCCGCTCGTGTCGGCCGCGTCCGACAGCGGCGGCATTGCCAGCGCGCTCAATGCAATAGCCAATCCAATCAGTTTCTTTTTCATTGTTTTGGAGGCATCGGTCCGCCCCCCTTCTCTGGTTGTCGTCTTCGTCCTGCTCAATAGGCGACCGTCTCGGTCCGCCCACCCCGAATCACTTCGATGCTGCCACCGCCCGCATGCCGCGTGGCTGTCCGCACAACCGCACGCGGAGCCGGCGCCGTCGCACTCTTCGACAACTCGCCCAGCATTACACCTGCTGCGGCAAGCGCCGACGGGCTCTTGTCGTCGCCCACCCGAACCGCGACGGTCTGCGCTGCGACATCGTCGTCGCGCGGGCTACGAAGTGCGAGCACGAGCCGGCCGCTCTGCTCCGCGAGCGTCAGCGCATCCACCAGCGCGGTCGGCACTGCCAGCACCGCGGTCCGCATCCCGACCACGGAACCGTTCGAACTATCTCGCTCGGTTGTGGCATCGCCAAACGACAGCACGCGGACCTTCGACATCAGCAATCGCGCCTGGGTATTCACGATCTCGGCCGTCGACGTCCCGCCAATCGCCACGCCAGTCCCATCGCGTTTCAGGTTCAGGAACACGTCGACATAGTTGCCGGGCCGCACGCGGTTGCCGACCGCGTTGGTCTCGTCGACCTTGATCGCGACGGCGCGTTCTCCCGGCGCGATCTGCTCGGCCAGACCGGATGACAATGCGCTTGCGACGACGGCCGCTTGCGCGGGAATGTCGGCGGCCGGGATGCGACCAACCAGTTGCAGCGGATCGGCAAACGCGCCCGTCGGCGCGGCAGTCGACTGCTGAACTTTCAGCGCATCGGCTGGAATCGGCTGACCGGCCTGCAATGGCCGGGTCGCCACGACGACAGGCACGCTTTGCGTCGCCACCGTCGCGGCCACCGGCGCGACGTCGGCCGGCTTGCGACCGAGCATCCACGCATAGACTCCGAGCAGGATCGCTATCGCGATCAGCAAGCCCGCAATGATCTTCGTCAGGTTGTTGGCCATAGTGTTGTTATGCTTCCCCGCTACTCACGATTGAATTCTTCGCGCGACGTTACCGATCGGGCGCTCTTGACCCGGCACGACGCCATCGCTGCCGTCTATATGATGTTGACCGGGCTGATCTGCACCATCGCAGTTCCGATGAGTGCCGAGGGCACCGGCAACAGCGAGCCGAGCAGCGGAAACGGCGGGACCAGCGGGTTCTGCGAGTACGGATAGGTCAGCGTGATCTGCACGCACAGCATCGTCGTGTCGTACGAACAGCTACCTTGCTGCGTCGGCGTGCATGTCGATCCTTTCAGCCAAGTGGTCAGGTTCGTTGCGGCCGTGCAGGCGGCCTGGGCCCGCGCGGCAAGTGCGGCTTGCTGTGCCGCCTGTACCGACGCAGCCGCTCCCACCTGCTGATAATTCAGCGCAGCGCGAGCGCCCTCTGTCGCCGCAAGTGTCAGGTTTTGCTGCGCGGCGAAGATCATTCCGTACGTGATGATGGCGTACAGGATCAGAAAGAACACCGGCAGCATCAATGCAAATTCAATAGCCGTCGCACCGCGCTCGCGACGCCGCCCTCCTGATGCACGACGAGAAAGCGTCATTGCATTCCCCCGATTGCGATCCGGTACAGGCACCACAACGCCGCTGGAATCACGAGAAACGCGGCATACGGCGACGCGCGAAAACCGGCAATCTCCATCGTCGGAGCCCGCCGCTGCCAGAGCGCAGATACCGGTGTACGAGTGGCAAAGATCAGCGTGCCGGCATGGGCAAACGCGAGCAGGCTCGCAACGATCCAGAGCCACAACAGCGCATGGGGACCGCACCACGCACCCAGCACCGTGAATACCTTGACATCCGCGGCACCCATTACGCGCAGCACGAAAAATGGAAAAAGACTGACAAAGCCGATCAGTACGCCGATGAGCGCCTGATTTACGGATATGCCGAATGGATTGTGTCCGGAGAGCAGAAACGCAGACACGAGTCCACCGACCACCAGTGAATTTGGGATACGCCTGTGGCGAATGTCCTCGAGCGCGACGAGTACCGCCCACGCGAGGAAAACCCCGACGCCAGTTAGCAGGATCATTTACGCCCCGAGCGGCAAAACTTACCTACGCGGATTGCCGAAGCAATCCGCGCCCCTATCTGCAGGGAATTGAGCGAAAGCTCGTTCGTTATGCCGCCGGCAACTTGCTCGCGATGTAGCTGAACGCCCCCGAGATGCCGCCCGTCAACGTGCTCATGGCACTGACGAGAGCGACTGCGATAAGTCCGGCAATGAGTCCGTACTCGACTGCGGTAACCCCGTTTTCTTCCGAAAGGAAACGCTTGATGATTGCTTTCATTTTATTCCTCGTGCCTGTATTTACGTTCTTTGGCCTTTTATACGTATACATCCCCGCATATCTGGCCCTTGCCCCGCTGTTCGCCACATCTGCTGTAACGACAACCAGGTGCGCTTTCTTTATAGGTCGCCCCAAAGGGCATTGCTCACAATTTGATGGAAGTTAACATTCGCGATAGTGATCCTCCTCGAACGTTGTGTACCGAACCGTACATTTCCTTACATCTGCTCCGGATTCTATATCCGATCCTATTTAAGTTCCAACCTCTTTTAACGACTCTGCCGGAAAAAAAGTCTTCAGGAGCACAACGTATTTGTACGGCGTTTCGGTACGACTTACACATAGGATTTACGATAGGTTAGATGTGCACGCCTAATC
This sequence comes from Burkholderia sp. BCC1999, assembly GCF_905339975.1. Taxonomy (NCBI): domain Bacteria; kingdom Pseudomonadati; phylum Pseudomonadota; class Betaproteobacteria; order Burkholderiales; family Burkholderiaceae; genus Burkholderia; species Burkholderia sp. BCC1999. The sequence goes on from NZ_CAJPHP010000012.1 coordinate 201,637, forward strand.
CACCAGTAAAACAATTGCCTCGTCCACCAAGCCTGTTCCCCTCCCACGTTACGCCGCACGCGTAACGCCAATGTTGTGACGTTACGTTACGAAACGGCCGAAACCGTTCTCATTCGTCTGCACTTAAACAGATTCAACAATCTTTCAATTTCCATAACTTCCTTTCCCGACAAGGAATTGGCTCGTTTAAAACCCGTTGTCGAACCGTCGGGCATCGAAATGGCACGACAGTTGCAGAGTAGTCCTCGCACCACCCAACACAACGCAGTTCACAACACATCTTTAATGCGAGGAAGAAATGGACATCAAGGTTATCCCTCATGGCGTGCTCCGGACGACTCTGATCGCGGCCACCGTTGCAGCCATGCTTTCCCTCTCCGCGTGCGGCGGTTCCGGTTCGATCAGCCAGGGGCTCGGCGGCGGCTCGAGCTCGGGCGGCGGTGATTCGATCTCGACGTCGGGTGGCGGCACCTCCGGCACGAGCGGCACCTCGGGTACGAGCGGTTCGTCCGGCACCAGCGGCACCTCGGGCACGAGCGGTACGTCCGGTACCAGCGGAACCTCGGGCACGAGCGGCACCTCCGGTACCAGCGGAACCTCCTCGGGCACGAGCGGTACGTCGGGTGTGTCGGCGAACCCGGTGGGACAAGTCCTCGCAAACAGCAGCAATATCATCACGGGTGCCGGCGGCACCGTATCGGGCCTCGGCTCCGTCATCGGCAGCCAGTCGCTGCCGGGCGTCAACCCGGCCACCACGCAAGCCGCGGGCGGCATCGTGCAAAGCGTCGGCGGCGCGGTGACCGCGCTCGGCAACGGCCTCGGCAACGGTCTCGGCCAGCTCGGCGCAACGAAGGATCCGCTCGGCACCACGCTCGCCAGCACGGGTGGCGTGGTCAACCAGCTCGGCGGCGCAGTCACGGACACGGGCAAGCTGGTCACGAGCCTCGGCAGTGGCCCGCTGTCGCCGCTCGCACCGGTCACGGGTGCCGTCGGCGGCCTCGTGTCGACGCTCGGCGGCGCCGTATCGAACGGCGGCACGACCCTTACCAATGCACTGTCGACCGGCCCGATCCAGCAAGTCACGCAGACGGTCAGCTCGGCCATCACGCCGATCACGACGATGGTCGGCCAGACGACCCAGACGATCGGCACGGCGACCGGCCTCGGCGCCCCCGTCAACACGCTGCTCGGCACGGTCGGCAACGGGTTGAACCAGGCCGGCGCACTGCTCGCGTCGACCGGCGGCAACCCTGTCACGACGGGCCTCGGCAACACCGTCTCGGCGACGGGCAATACCGTGAAGGCCGTCGGCGGCCTGCTCACGGGCGGCACCGGCGGCGTGACCAACCCGCTCGCCCCGCTCACGGGCCTCGTCTCGACGCTCACCGGCACACTCGGCGGCGCAACGGGCGGCGGCAGCGGCCCGCTCGCACCGGTCACCGGCCTTGTCTCGACGGTCACCGGCGCACTCGGCGGCGCAACGGGTGGCGGCAGCGGCCCGCTCGCACCGGTCACCGGCCTCGTCTCCACGGTCACCGGTGCACTCGGCGGCGCGGCAGGCGGTGGCAGCGGCCCGCTCGCACCGGTCACCGGCCTCGTCTCGACAGTCACCGGCGCACTCGGTGGCGCAGCGGGCGGCAGCGGCGGCCCGCTCGCGCCGGTCACCGGCCTCGTCTCGACGGTCACCGGCGCGCTCGGCGGTGCAACGGGCGGAACGAGCGGCGGCCCGCTCGCACCGGTCACGGGTCTCCTCGGCGCGGTCACGGGTGCCCTCGGCGGCGTGACGGGCGGCGCAGGCGGCAGCAGCCCGCTCGCTCCTGTGACGAACGTCGTCTCCACGGTCACCAGCGCGGTCGGCGCACCGGCACTGAGCGGCGGCACGGGTGCCGTCACGAACTCGGGCTCGTCGTCGAACCCGCTCGCGCCCGTCACGTCGCTGATCGGCGGCCTGCTTGGCGGCACGCACGGCAAGTAATCCGACATCCATTCATCGAAAAGACAGCGAGGAGTCCATCATGTCCCAGCAACGTTCCATCACGACCGTCGCCCTGCGCCAGTGGCGCGCCCCCCTCACCGCCTTCGCCGCAGCCTGCCTGCTGGCCGCCTGCGGCGGCGGCGGCGTCAGCTCGCCGCCGACCAGCAGCAATAACAACAACCCGAGCACGAGCGGTACGCCCAGCACGAGCGGCACCAGCGGCTCGCCGACCGGCACCAAGGGTGTCGTCAGCACGGTCGGCCAGACGGCCACCGACCTCGGCAGCACGGTCGGCAACATCAGCCTGCCGGGCCTCGGCGACGGCGTGACGAAGGGCGTCGGCAGCACGCTCTCCAGCACCGGCACGATCGTCGGCGCAGCCGCCGATGCCGTGAGCAACGGGCTGGGACAGATCGGCTCGACGAAGGATCCGGTCGGCACGACGGTTGCCGGTCTCGGCAATGTCGTCGGTGCGACGAGCAACACGGTGTCCGGCCTGAGCTCGACGGTGAAGGCGCTCGGTACGGGCCCGCTCGCGCCGCTCGCTCCGGTCACGACCCCGGTCGGCACCGTGCTCGACACGGTCGCCAACGGCCTGACGGCCGCCGGCACGACGATCGGCTCGACGCTGTCGTCGGGTGCCGTCCAGCAGGTCACGCAACCGATCAGCTCGGCGATCACGCCGCTCGTGATCACGGCCGGCCAGGTCACGCAACAGGTCGGTACGACGACCGGTCTCGGCCAGCCCGTCTCCGGCCTGCTCGGCCAGGTCGGCGGCGCAATCAGCTCGGCAGGCAAGCAGGTCGGTGGCACGTCGAGCCAGCCGCTCGTCGGCGACGTCGGTCAGCTCGTGACCGCAGTCGGCAACACCGTGACCAACGCGGGCGGCCTCGTCAACCCGAACGGCCCGAACGGCGCAGCACCGATCCCCGGCCTGATCACGAGCCTCGTCGGCGGCTCGACGGCGACCGTCCAGAACGGCACGTCGTCGGGTTCCGGCTCGACGAACCCGCTCGGCGGCCTGCTGTCCGGTCTCGGCTCGACGCCGCTCGGCTCGCTCACGGGTGCACTCGGCGGCGCAACGGGCGGCTCGGGCAGCGGCCCGCTCGCACCGGTCACGGGCCTGGTGTCGACGGTCACCGGCGCACTGAGCGGCGCGGCAGGCGGCAGCGGCGGCCCGCTCGCCCCCGTCACGAATCTCGTGTCGACGGTGACGGGCACGCTCGGTGGCGCAACGGGCGGCGCAGGCAGTGCAAACCCTCTCGCGCCCGTCACCGGTTTGCTGAATACTGTCACCGGAGCAGTGGGCGGTGCAGCGGGATCGGGGGGCGCGAGCCCGCTCGCGCCGGTCACCTCGCTGGTCGGCAGTGTCACGGGTACGGCCTCGTCGGGTAGCGGCTCGACAGGCCTGCTGGCACCGGTAACGGGGTTGCTGGGCACGCTGGGTAGCGTTGGCAAGTAAGGAGGACGGTCGCACCATCGCAGCCGGAGCGAATGGCGCGGCCGTACAAACACAACCGGCATGGCGGCACGCGACGCGCGACACCCTGGTGTCGCGCGTCGGCATTACAAAGAAGACGAAAAGCAAGGCCTACGAGGAAGAAAGAACAATGAAATCCAGACTCGACAGATGGATGGTGCTGCTCGCGATCGCGGCGGCAGGCACGGCACATGCGCAATCGCGCGTCGGCGGTAACCCGCTCGACTCCCTTCCCCAGATCAACGCACCGAAATCCGGCCCGAACGTGACCGTGCAGGTCGCGCCGCAAGCGCCGCAGTTACAGGAACTGCTGTCGCGCCACCTGACACCGTCGACGTTTCAGGTCGAAGGCGTGAAGTCGGTGCCGTTCGAGGAAATCTCGCGCCGCTTCACCCCCCTCGTCGGCAAGGACATCACGATCGGCGACCTGATCGAAACCGCCAACGGCGTGACGAAGCTGTACCAGGAGCGCGGCTACGCGCTGTCGTTCGCGTTCGTTCCCGCGCAGACGTTCGAGAACGGCGTCGTGCGCATCACGGTTGTCGAAGGCTATGTGTCCGACGTCAAGGTCACCGGCAAGCCCGGTGCGATGGAACCGAAGATCCGCGCGATCGCTGCGCACATCACGGCCGATCGCCCGCTGCGTCGCGCGACGTTCGAACGCTACGTAAACACGTTCGGCCTGCTGCCCGGCCTCACGGTGAAGGCGAATGTCCCGCCGCCGCAAACCACCGACGGCGCCACGACGCTCGAACTCGCGGTCGACCGCAAGGCGTTCAACGTCAGCACCGGCATCGACTTCAACCACCCGGGCGTCCAAGGCCTCATCACCGCGACCGAAAACGGCCTCACGCGGTTCGGCGAGCAGCTGAGCATCTCGGCGCTCGCGCCGCCGGGACGTGACAAGCAGACCTACTTCGCGTTCAGTGGCGCGGTGCCCGTCGGCAGCAGCGGCCTGATCACGCGCCTCGACGCAAGCACGTATCGCGGCAAGCCGACCGACAACCCGGGGCTGCCGTCAACCGTTCAGCGCACTGTGAAGAACGAGAAGCTCGGTCTTTCGGCATCCTACCCAATCCTGCTGAACAACCAGCGCAGCTTGCTCGGCACGGTATCGGGCTACGCAGCGCATAACGAAGATCGCTATCAAAGCCAGCTCAACGGCAATACGCTCGACAACCGGTCTCAAGTTCGCGTGCTGCAACTGCAACTCGACTACACCAGTGTCGAACCGAAACAGGTGCGAAAACTGAGCGTCAACGTGGCCAAGGCGTTCGACATCCTCGGCGCATCGAAATCACAGACCGGCCTGGTTAACGGCGTGGGGGTCACCTATGCAGATCCGATTTCGCTCACCTTCGTTCGCACCGGCGCGACTGTCACGCAAACCAACGAATGGCCGTTCCGGATCGGCACGTCGGTTTCGCTGACCGGCCAATACAGCCCCGACTCGCTGCCGACGTCCGAACAGATCTCGTTCGGCTCGACCCGCTACGCGCTCGGCTACCAGCCTGGCGAAGCATCGGGCGACTCGGGCTGGGGGATGTCGCTTGAGGTCAATCGCGGCTTCACGCCGGGCTGGACGTATCTGAAATCGATCACGCCGTACGTCGCGTACGACATGGCACGCGTCTACCTGCACTCGGGCACACCGTCACCCAACCGCATGTCGTCGGTCGGCATCGGTGTGCGGTTTACCGACAGCCGTTTCTACAGTCTCGACCTGAATGTTGCGAAGCCGATCGGCGACGCGCCCGTCGAAAGCGCATCGCGCAGCCCACGCATCAACGCCGCATTCTCGTATCAGCTCAACTGATCGGACACCAAACAGCCCGCGTCACGCGGGCTGTTTCGATTAGAGTCCCCTCTATCAAACTTGCCGCGCGGTTTCACGTATTCTGGCGAAGCTCGCAACATGCCCGCCCCATGCAGACGGTCGTGCGGGCGAATCGAACACGACTTGCAAAACAAGGAGGACGACAATGATTCAACTGACCCGCCCGTTGCGTGCAATCGCCGTTGCCGGCGCACTGCTCGCCTGCGCAGCCCCCACGTTCGCACAAGCCGACAATCCCGTCGGCATGTGGCAGACGATCGATGACAACACCCATCAGCCGAAGGCACTCGTGCAGATCGCCGAAGACAGCGACGGTGCGCTGACGGGCAAGGTCGTCAAGGGCCTCGGCGCGAACGATACGCCCGACCGCCGCTGCTCCGCCTGCACGGACGAGCGCAAGGATCAGCTCATCAAGGGCATGACGATCATCAAGGCAATGAAGAAGGAAGGCGACCACTGGGACGGTGGCAACATTCTCGATCCGGAGAACGGCAAGGTCTACAAGTGCAAGATGACGCTTGAAGACGGCGGCCAGAAACTCGTGGTGCGCGGTTACATCGGCGTATCGCTGCTCGGCCGGTCGCAGACCTGGGTTCGCCAGCAGTAACGCAGCACGCGCGCAGACGCGCGGCGCAATGAAAAATCGGCCTGCGACTAAGTCGTCAGGCCGATTTTATTTGGGTGCGGGCGCAACAGAAATTGATCGGTATCACGCCGCATGCTTCAGCGAATCGGGTGCATAACTGCCCGGCGTGCGATACGCGGGTACCGCGTTGCCACGTGCCTCCGCCGCCTTCGATTGCGTGTGCTTGCGCATCCGTGCGGTCAATTCGTTGCACAGATTCACGCCCGGGTCGCCATAGAGTTCGCGCATCACACTCAACAGCGTGCCCGTCTCATGCCAGACCTTGAAGCGGCGATGGCACGTTTGATACGACGGGTAACGACGCGGTATCGCGGACCACGTTGCGCCGCTGTAAATCACCCAGAGCACGCCGTTCAGGACGGCCCGCGTATTGGCCAACGGACGGCCGCGCAACTCGGTGCGCGGCTGCATTTCGGGCAGAAGTGGCACAACGCTGCGCCACTCGTGGTCGGTCAGATCGCGATACGGTGTCATGGACATCTCCAGCCTTGGTAACCATGACACAACGATATCGGCTCACCTCAACGATGCATATAAGACAAATCCGAAAATACCCCGAGATTGCGCGAATTTGACCGAAATTGACGTTTGAATCCCGTCAATTACCGGACGACGCAATCAGGTCAGCGAGGTATCGACGATGCGACGCGGCGTTTCGAGATACTCCTTCGACTGCATCTCGACGATTCGCGACACCGTGCGCGCGAATTCGTTGGCCATCGGGCCTTCGACGTACAACTGCTCCGCCGGCACCGCCGCCGACATCAGCAGCTTGACCTTGTGGTCGTACAGCACGTCGATGAGCCACGTGAAGCGGCGCGCCTCGGACGCCATCCGCGGCGACATCTGGGGCACCTCGGACAGCACGATCGCATGGAAGCGGCTCGCCAGTTCGAGGTAGTCGTTCTGCGAACGCGGACCGCCGCACAGCGTCGCGAAGTCGAACCAGACGACACCGTCCGCCTTGCGCAGCGCCTTCAACTCGCGCTTCTCGATATGCAGGATCGGGCTTTCGTCGGGTACCGCCGCGAGCTTGCCGAACGCATGGCGCAGTTCGCGATCGGCGTCCGCGCCGAGCGGCGTGTGATACATCTTCACCTGCGCGAGCGTGCGCTGGCGATAATCGACGCCCGCGTCGACGTTCAGCACGTCGAGCCTGTCCTTGATCAGCGCGATCGCCGGCAGCATGCGGTCGCGATGCAGGCCATCGGGATACAGGTCGTCGGGATCGTAGTTGGACGTCATCACGAACTGCACGCCGTTGTTGAACAGGCGGTCGAGCAGACGGTACAGGATCATCGCGTCCGCAATGTCCGACACGTGGAATTCGTCGAAGCAGATCAGCCGGTAGCGCTTCGCAATGCGCCGCGCGAGTTCGTCGAGCGGATCGGCCTGCCCTTTCAGTTCCTCGAGTTCGCGATGTACTTCGCGCATGAACTCGTGGAAATGCAGGCGCGTCTTGCGCTGCACGGGCACGACCGCATAGAAGCTGTCCATCAGGAAGCTCTTGCCGCGACCGACGCCGCCCCACATGTAGACGCCGCGCGGGAGGTCGGGATGATTGATGAGCTTCTTGAATGCGTTCGAGCGGCGCGCCTTGTACTCGACCCACTCGTCGAAACATTGCTGCAGGCGATCGACGGCCGCGCGCTGCGCGGGATCGGACTGATAGCCGCGCGTGCTCAGTTCGCGCGTGTAGTATTCGGTGACGTTCATCGGGCAAACCGGAAAAAACGAAGGCGGACGGGAAACCCCGCCCGCCCTCGTCATGAGACGGTTGCGCCGGCCGGCGGCCGGCAGGCGCTTACCGTGCTCAGCTGTTCAGCGAGCGCTTGTCGACGGCGAGCGCCGCTTCGCGCATCACTTCCGACATCGACGGGTGCGGATGGCAGATGCGGGCGATGTCTTCCGACGCCGCCTTGAATTCCATCGCCACCACGGCTTCCGCGATCAGGTCCGACGCGTTCGCGGCGATCACATGCACGCCGAGCAGTTCGTCGGTCTTCGCATCCGCGATCATCTTCACGAAGCCGTCCGGCGCGTTCATGCCGAGCGCGCGGCCGTTGATCGAGAACGGGAACTTGCCCGACTTGATCTCGCGGCCTTCCGCCTTCAGCTGCTGCTCCGTCTTGCCGACCCATGCGATTTCCGGGTACGTGTAGATCACCCAGGGAATGCAGTTGTAGTCGATGTGCGGCTTCTGGCCGTCGATCACTTCCGCGACCAGCACGCCTTCGTCTTCCGCCTTGTGCGCGAGCATCGGGCCACGCACCACGTCGCCGATCGCGTACACGTTCGGCACCGCCGTACGGCAATGATCGTCGACGTCGATGAAGCCGCGCTCGTTCGCCTTCAGGCCGATTGCCTCGAGGCCGAGGTTGTCGGTGTTCGGCACGCGGCCGACCGACACGATCAGGCGGTCGGCGTCGAGCGTCTGCGCGTTGCCGTCCTTGTCCGTGTAGGCGATCGACACGCCGTCGGCGGTCGCCTTCACTTCACCGATCTTCACGCCGAGATTGATGTCGAGGCCCTGCTTCTTGAACAGCTTGGCCGCTTCCTTGGCGAGCGCTTCGTCGGCTGCGCCGAGGAATGCCGGCAGCGCTTCGAGCACCGTCACTTCGGCACCCAGGCGGCGCCACACCGAGCCGAGCTCGAGGCCGATCACGCCTGCGCCGATCACGGCGAGCTTCTTCGGCACCGCGTCGAACGTCAGCGCACCTTCGTTGTCCGACACGATCTTGTTGTCGACCGGGATGCCCGGCAGGTGACGCGCCTTCGAGCCCGTCGCGATGATCACGTTCTTCGCGGTGACGACTTCGGTTTCACCCTCGCCGCTCACTTCGATCTGCACGCCGGCGTCGGTCTTGCCGGTGAACTTGCCATGGCCCTTCAGCCAGGTGATCTTGTTCTTCTTGAACAGGAACTCGATCCCGCTCGTCATCTTCTCGACGATCGCGTCCTTGCGACCGAGCATCTTCGCGACGTCGATCTTCACGCCGTCGACCGTGATGCCGTGGTCGGCCAGGTGATGCGACGTGTTCTCGAACTCTTCCGACGACGCGAGCAGCGCCTTCGACGGGATGCAGCCGACGTTCAGGCACGTGCCGCCGAGCTTCAGCGCGCCGGCCGGGTTCTTCCACTTCTCGATACAGGCAACGGTCTTGCCGAGCTGCGCGGCGCGAATCGCGGCGATGTAGCCGCCGGGGCCGGCGCCGATCACGACGACGTCAAATTCCTTGGACATGACAATCCTTTCTACTTGTACGCCCGCGGGTTCGCGCGTGGGCGCGAACCCGCGGAGCGGGTCAATGCAGTGAGACTCGGCTTACAGGTCGAGCAGCAGGCGGGCCGGATCTTCCAGCGCATCCTTCATCGCGACGAGCGACAGCACGGCTTCGCGGCCGTCGATGATGCGGTGGTCGTACGACAGCGCGAGATAGTTGATCGGACGGATCACGATCTGGCCGTTTTCGACAACCGGGCGCTCCTTCGTCGCGTGCACGCCGAGGATGGCCGACTGCGGCGGGTTGATGATCGGGGTCGACAGCATCGAGCCGAACACGCCGCCGTTCGAGATCGAGAACGTACCGCCCGTCATTTCCTCGATCGACAGCTTGCCGTCCTTCGCCTTCTGGCCGAATTCGGCGATCTTCTTTTCGATCTCGGCGAGGCTCAGTTGATCCGCGTTGCGCAGGATCGGCACGACGAGGCCACGCGGCGAGCCGACAGCGATACCGATGTCGAAGTAGCCGTGGTAGACGATGTCGTTACCGTCGATCGACGCGTTCACGAGCGGGAACTTCTTCAGCGCGTGCACGGCCGCCTTCACGAAGAACGACATGAAGCCGAGCTTCACGCCATGTTCCTTCTCGAACTTGTCCTTGTACTTGTTGCGCAGTTCCATGACCGGAGCCATGTTGACTTCGTTGAACGTCGTCAGGATCGCGTTGGTCTGCTGCGATTCGAGCAGACGCTCGGCGATACGCGCACGCAGGCGCGACATCGGCACACGCTGCTCCGGACGATCGTTCAGCCAGGTCGTCGCCGACGCCGGCACCTTCACTTCCGGCAGCGACGGCTTCGCCGCGGTCTTTGCCGGTGCGGCAGCCGGAGCAGCCTTCGGTGCGCTGCCAGCGGCCAGCGCGTCGCCCTTCGTGACGCGGCCGTCGCGACCCGAACCTGCGACGTCGCCTGCCGACAGGCCCTTCTCGGCCAGCAGCTTCGATGCGGCCGGCGATGCCGTAGCCGAGCTCGATGCCGTTGCAGCGGCCGGCTGTGCAACCGGCGCGGCTGCAGCAGGCGCTGCTGCCGGCTTGACTTCGGCGGCGCCCGCCGCTGCTTCGGCGGCACCTGCCTTCGCTTCGGTGTCGATCGTCGCGATCAGCTGGTCGGCAACGACCGTATCACCGTCGTTCTGCAGCACTTGCGCGAGCACGCCCGCTGCCGGTGCCGGCACTTCGAGCACGACCTTGTCGGTCTCGAGTTCGATCAGGATTTCGTCCTGCGCGACTGCTTCGCCCGGCTTCTTCTTCCACTGCAGCATGGTCGCTTCCGAAACCGACTCCGAAAGCTGGGGGACTTTGACTTCTACGATAGCCATGTGATTTTCCTGGATGCTTAATCTGGGTAATGACGAGGTTCGTGCGATTCCTTTGGCCGGTACGGCGCGCCACGCGCCCGGCAGGCCAAAAGAGACGGGAAAGCGCCGCGCGCCTTCCCGTTTCGCTTCCGTCGGTTATTTCGCGATCGATCCGCTCTTCAGGCGGCCGAAAGCACCTTCGATCAGGGCCTTCTGCTGCTCGTAGTGCTTCGCGTAGTAGCCAACCGCCGGCGAGGCCGAAGCCGGACGGCCGCTGTATGCCAGCTTCTGCCCTTCCTTCATGCCTTCCTTCAGGTGGTGCTCGACGTAGAACCAGGGGCCCTGGTTCTGCGGCTCGTCCTGCACCCAGACCACTTCAGTCGCGTTCTCGTACTTCTTCATTTCGGCTTCGAACTGCTTGTGCGCGAACGGATACAGCTGCTCGATACGGATGATCGCGACGTCGTTCGCCTTCGCTTCGCGGCGATGCGCAACGAGGTCGTAATACACGCGGCCCGAGCAGGCCAGCACGCGCTTGACCTTCTTCGCGTCGATGCCGCCGTCGGTCTCGCCCAGCACCGGCTGGAACGAACCCTTCGCCAGTTCCGACAGGTCCGACACCGCTTCCTTGTGACGCAGCAGCGACTTCGGCGTTGCGATGATCAGCGGCTTGCGGAACAAGCGGATCATCTGGCGGCGCAGCAGGTGGAAAATCTGTGCCGGCGTCGTCGGCTGAACGACCTGCATGTTGTGATCTGCACACAGCTGCAGGAAACGCTCGATACGCGTCGACGAGTGTTCCGGACCTTGCCCTTCATAGCCGTGCGGCAGCAGCATCGTGAGACCCGACACGCGGCCCCACTTCACTTCGCCCGACGAGATGAACTGGTCGATCACGACCTGTGCGCCGTTGACGAAGTCGCCGAACTGCGCTTCCCACAGCACGAGCGTGTTCGGCTCGGCGGTCGAGTAACCGTATTCGAAGCCCAGCACCGCTTCTTCCGACAGCACCGAGTCGATCACCGTGAACTTCGCCTGGCCTTCGGCGATGTTCTGCAGCGGCACGTACGTACCGTCGTTCCAGCGCTCGCGGTTCTGGTCGTGCAGCACCGCGTGACGGTGCGTGAACGTGCCGCGGCCCGAGTCCTGGCCCGTCAGGCGCACCGAGTAGCCCGATGCGACGAGCGACGCGAATGCGAGGTGTTCGCCCATGCCCCAGTCGAGCGGCTGGTCGCCACGCGCCATGTTGCGGCGGTCGTTGATCACGCGCTCGACGAGCGGGTGGACCTTGAAGTTTTCCGGGACCGTCGTGATGCGCTCGCCGAGACGCTTCAGTTCGGCGAGCGGCACGGCCGTGTCGGCCGCATCCGTCCACTTGCGGTTCAGGAACGGAACCCAGTCGACCGCGTACTTGCTCTTGTAGTTCGACAGGACCGGGTCGACCGTGTGGTGACCGTCGTCCATCGCCTTGCGGTACGCCTTCACGTAGCCGTCGGCGTCTTCCGCGGTGATCACACCCTGCTGCACGAGCTTCTCGGCGTACAGCGCACGGGTGCCCGGGTGCTGCGCGATCTTCTTGTACATCAGCGGCTGCGTGACGGCCGGCGTGTCCTGCTCGTTATGACCCAGCTTGCGGAAGCAGACGATGTCGATCACGACATCCTTGTGGAACTGCATCCGGTAATCGATCGCGATCTGCGTCGCGAGGATCACGGCTTCCGGATCGTCGCCGTTCACGTGCAGCACCGGCGCCTCGATCATCTTGACGACGTCGGTACAGTACAGCGTCGAGCGCGCGTCGCGCGGGTCGGACGTCGTGAAGCCGATCTGGTTGTTGATGACGATGTGCAGCGTGCCGTGCGTGCCGTAACCGCGCGTCTGCGCGAGGTTCAGCGTTTCCATCACGACGCCCTGGCCAGCGAAGGCCGCGTCGCCGTGGATCTGCACCGGCAGCACTTGCAGGCCGTCTTCGTCGCCGCGACGGTCCATCCGCGCCTTCGCGGAACCTTCGACCACCGGGTTCACGATTTCGAGGTGCGACGGGTTGAACGCGAGCGACAGGTGGACCGGGCCGCCTTGCGTCGACACGTCCGACGAGAAGCCCTTGTGGTACTTCACGTCGCCTGCCGGCAGGTCGTCGACGTGCTTGCCTTCGAATTCGGCGAACAGGTCGGCCGGCATCTTGCCCAGCGTGTTGACCAGCACGTTCAGACGGCCGCGGTGGGCCATGCCGATGATGATTTCCTGCACGCCGCTCTTGCCTGCGTGCTGGACGACTTCGTCCATCGCCGCGATGAAGCTTTCGCCGCCTTCGAGCGAGAAGCGCTTCTGGCCGACGTACTTGGTGTGCAGGTAGCGCTCGAGGCCTTCAGCGGCCGTCAGGCGATTCAGGATGTGCTTCTTCTCGTCTGCCGAGAAGTTCGGCGTCGCGCGGGTCGATTCCAGGCGCTCCTGCCACCAGCGCTTCTGTTCCGGGTCGCTGATGTACATGTACTCGGCGCCGATCGTGCCGCAGTACGTGTCACGCAGGCCCTTGACGATGTCGCGCAGCGAAGCCTGGTCGAAACCGAAATACAGGTTGCTGGCACTGTACGTCTGGTCGAGGTCGCCTTCGGAGAAGTCGTAGAACGCGGGTTCGAGTTCGGGAATGGCGGGACGTTCGCGACGCTTCAGCGGATCGAGATTGGCCCATTGCGAGCCAAGGAAGCGATAAGCGCTGATGAGGGACTGCACGTGAACTTGCTTGCGCGCTGCAGCAAGGTTGGTGCTGCTTTCGCGCGGGATGAAGGCATTGGCCTTTGCACGCTCGGCGAACGATTCGACGATCGGAAAATGAGCGACGTCATTGGCACTCGAGCCGTCCGTTGCAGGAACGTTCTGCAGCGCGTCGAAATACTCTCGCCAGTTCTCCGGCACCGACGCCGGATTGTTGAGGTATGCATCGTACAGTTCTTCAACGTACGAAGCATTGCCGCCGAACAGATAGGAGTTCAGCTGAAACTGCTTCATTACATCTGACATTTTACGCTCACCTTTCTTCGAGCTTCTCGAGAAATAGCGGGTTACTCAACCTTCCGCGACACGGCCTGACCGTTTAGCGGATTGCGAATCAAGTCTTGCTTGGAAGGACCTAAAACTTGCGTGCGCGCAGCATATCACAGAACCGATACCGGAGTTCACGGCGAAATGTGCCTGAAAGCACCGCGCGACGGGGTTTTGCCGGATTGCCACGACCCGCGGGAACAGTGTTTTGCAGGCAATCCGGTTGCGTATCGCGCAGATGCAAAAAAGGCTGCCCGAAGGCAGCCTTTTCCGTGATGCAGCGAACAGTCGAACCGCTTAGTCGACCGCGCCTTCGCGGCTCGCGCGGCGACGCTCGTGCTCCTTCAGGAAGCGCTTGCGCAGGCGAATCGACTGCGGCGTCACTTCGACGAGCTCGTCGTCGTCGATGAATTCGACCGCGTATTCCAGCGACATCTGGACCGGCGGCACGAGACGCACGGCTTCGTCGGTACCCGACGCACGCACGTTGGTCAGCTGCTTGCCCTTGATCGGGTTCACGACGAGGTCGTTGTCGCGGCTGTGGATGCCGATGATCATGCCCTCATACAGCGCGTCGCCCGGCTTCACGAACATGCGGCCGCGATCCTGCAGCTTCCAGAGTGCGTAGGCCACGGCCGCGCCGTCGTCCTGCGAGATCAGCACGCCGTTGCGGCGCTCGAAGACCGAGCCGTCCTTGACCGGTGCGTACGAATCGAAGATGTGGCTCATCAGACCCGTGCCGCGCGTAAGCGTCAGGAATTCGCTCTGGAAGCCGATCAGGCCACGTGCCGAGATCTTGTATTCCAGACGCGTGCGGCCACGGCCGTCCGACGCCATGTCGAGCATTTCGCCCTTGCGGCGACCGAGCTCTTCCATCACGCCGCCCTGGTGTTCGTCTTCGACGTCGACGGTCAGCAGCTCGAACGGCTCGTGACGCACGCCGTCGATTTCCTGCATCACGACGCGCGGACGCGACACGGCCAGCTCGTAGCCTTCGCGGCGCATGTTCTCGACGAGAATCGTCAGGTGCAGTTCGCCACGGCCCGACACTTCGAACACCGTTTCGTCGCCCGTGTCCTTCACGCGCAGCGCGACGTTGTGGTTCAGTTCCTTCATCAGGCGGTCGCGGATCTGGCGGCTCGTCACGAACTTGCCCTCGCGGCCCGCGAGCGGCGACGAGTTGACGAGGAAGTTCATCGTCAGCGTCGGTTCGTCGACGGTAATCATCGGCAGCGCTTCCGGCGTATCGACCGCGCAGATCGTCGCGCCGATGCCGACGTCTTCAATACCGTTGATCAGCACGATGTCGCCCGCTTCGGCCGACTCGACCTGCACGCGCTCGAGACCCTTGAACGACAGCACCTGGTTGATCTTGCGGTTCAGCACGTCGCCTTCCGGGCCGAAACGCATCACGACCGGCTGACCCGGCTTGATGCGGCCGCGCGTGATACGGCCGACGCCGATCCGGCCGACGTACGTCGAATAGTCGAGCGACGTGATCTGGAGCTGCAGCGGCGCTTCCGGATCGGCCGGACGAACCGGCACGTGCTCGAGGATCGCCTCGAACAGCGGGCGCATGTCGCCTTCGCGTGCAGCCGGGTCGAGCGATGCGTAGCCGTTCAGGCCCGACGCGTAGACGATCGGGAAGTCGAGCTGCTCTTCGGTCGCACCGAGCTTGTCGAACAGGTCGAAGGTCTGATTGATCACCCAGTCGATCCGTGCGCCCGGGCGGTCGATCTTGTTGACGACGACGATCGGCTTCAGGCCGAGCGCCAGCGCCTTCTTCGTGACGAAGCGCGTCTGCGGCATCGGGCCCTCGACCGCGTCGACCAGCAGCAGCACCGAGTCGACCATCGACAGCACGCGCTCGACTTCACCACCGAAGTCTGCGTGCCCCGGGGTGTCGACGATGTTGACGTGCGTGCCTTCGTATTCGACCGCGCAGTTCTTCGCGAGAATCGTGATCCCGCGTTCCTTTTCGATGTCGTTCGAGTCCATCACACGCTCGACGACTTGCTGGTTGTCGCGGAAGGTGCCGGACTGGCGAAGCAGTTGGTCGACGAGCGTCGTCTTGCCGTGGTCGACGTGAGCGATGATGGCGATATTGCGAAGGGCGCGGGTCATAGAAACCTGGAAATCGTTTGAACGCGCAAACGCGCCCGCTCGTTTTCACGGGCGCGCGCTGTTGCAGCTTGGAAAGCCACAAATTATAGCACGTGAGAATGTCGAGAGCTGACGGACACGTCACGACGCAACAAAACCGGGGCCGCGCCCCTCCCCTCGAACCGGCGAAGCGATCGAATGCATCGCCGCCCGGCACGCCGAAAAACCTTACCTACATAAGGGATTTTCGCACCGCGAAGCGCGCCCTTTGCCGTTCGATTAACATTTGCCGCGGCAAGCAATTGTACCTATAATGCTGCCTAGTCAACTATTGCAGCTTCAGGGTTTTATGTCGGATTCTTCTACCCAACCGCCCGTTTCGCCGCTGTCTTCGTATCAGATGAACGACAGCGTCGGCTATCTGATGTCGCGCGTGAAGTCGGTGATGACCAACCTCGTCACGCAACGCACGCAGGAAGAGCTCGGCATCACGGGCACGCAGGCGAGCATGCTGTTCATGATCGCGGTCGGCAAGTGCTCGACGGCCGCCGAGCTCGCGCGCGAATACGGGATCGATGCGAGCGCGGTCACGCGCCTGCTCGACCGGGTCGAGAAACGCGGCCTGCTGTCCCGCGTGCGCAGCATCGAGGATCGTCGCGTCGTCCGCCTCGAACTGACCGACGAAGGCCGCGCGCTTGCCGAACGGCTGCCGCCCATTTTCCGCAGCGTGCTCGACCAGGTGCTGGACGGGTTTACGCCGGAAGAAGTCGGGTTCCTGAAGAGCATGCTGCGCCGCATTCTCAGCAACTATTGCGAGACGGCCGGCGGTAGCATCGCGTAATAGTTGCCATAACAATTACTTTTGACAGATTAATGTAAGGAAATCCTTGCAGTGTCCATCATTCATTCCGAGTCAGGGGTCAGCGCGATGAAATCCTCCCCGTTGTCCGTGCGCGCCGGGTCGTGCCGCGCTGCCGTTGCCGCCGCGGTCGCCGCATTCGCACTGGCGGGCTGCGCAAACTACATCGGCATCAAGAGCGACAAGCAGATCGCCCCCGCATCGCAATTCGAATCCGCCCAGAGCCTCCCGGCCCAGGGCGGCCAGTGGCCGGCGCTCGACTGGGCCAACCAGTTCGGCGATCCGCAACTGCCGAAGCTGATCGACGAAGCGCTGCAGGGCAATCCGTCGATTGCGCAGGCGCAGGCACGCATCGCGAAGGCATCGTCGTACATCGAATCGTCGCGTTCGAACCTGATGCCGAAGGCCGAAGCCAGCTACTCGTGGACGCGCGAGCTGTACTCGTCGAACGCGCTGTTCCCGCCCCCGTACGGCGGCCAGTGGTACAGCGAGAACAACGCGCTCGCGAGCGCGTCGTGGGAACTCGACCTGTGGGGCAAGAACCGCGAACGCCTGCACACCGCCGTGTCGCAGGAGAAGTCCGCCGAAGCCGACATGCAGCAGGCGCGCATCACGCTCGCGTCGTCGGTCGCGCGCACCTACAACTCGCTCGCGCAGCTCTATGCGCTGCGCGACATCGCGAAACGCGAGATCTCCAATCGCGAAACGGTCGGCAAGATCACCGACGGCCGTGTGTCGGCCGGCCTCGATACCAACGTCGAACGCCAGACGGCCCGCGGCAACATCGCGACGACGCAGGCTTCGCTGTCGGACCTCGACGGCCAGATCACGACGGTGCGCTACCAGCTCGCCGCGCTGCTCGGCAAGGGTCCGGATCGCGGGCTGCAGATCGCGGCGCCCGTGATGAACCCGACCGCTGAAGTCGCGCTGCCCGGCAACCTGCCGGCCGATCTCGTGTCGCGCCGCCCCGACATCGTCGCCGCGCGCTGGCAGGTCGAGGCCGCGATGCACGACGTCAAGGAAGCGAAGGCCGAGTTCTACCCCGACGTGAACCTCGCGGCCGGCTTCGGTTTCGATGCGTTCGGCTGGGGCAAATTCCTGAACTTCGCGAGCCGCCAGGCGCAGTTCGGCCCGGCGATCCACCTGCCGATCTTCGATGCCGGCGCGCTGCGCGCCCAGCTCAAGGGCCGCTATGCGGACTTCGACCTGTCGGTGGCGAACTACAACCAGACGCTGATCAGCGCGCTGAACGACGTCGCGACGCAGGTCGCGTCGATCCGCGCGGTCGACCGCCAGATGGGCGACGCGCAAAACGCACTCGACGCGTCGACGCGCGCCTACGATCTCGCGGTAATTCGTTACAAGGCCGGCCTGTCGCCGCAACTGCAGGTGCTGACCGCGGACAGCAACCGTCTCGCATCCGAACAGACGGTGACCAACCTGAAGATGCGCCGTCGCGACATGCAGCTCGCGCTGATCAAGGCACTGGGCGGCGGGTTCGATGCGACCGGTACGCCGCTCGCCGCGCCCGACGCAGCCAAGCCGACAAAACAGGCCGCCAACTGATCCGGCGCCACCAATACGCAGACACTCGAAATAACGGACGGAGAAAATCGCCATGAGCGACCAACAAAACGCCGCCAGCGCGCAGCCGCAGAACAACGGCAAGCGCAAACGAATGATGACGCTGCTCGTCGCGGTCATCGTGATCGCGGCCATCGCGTACGGCCTGTATTACTTCCTCGTCGCCCGCTTCCATGAAGGCACCGACGATGCTTACGTGAACGGCAACGTCGTGCAGATCACGCCGCAGGTCACCGGCACCGTGATTGCCGTGAAGGCGGACGATACGCAGACGGTCAAGTCCGGCGACCCGCTGGTCGTGCTCGACCCGGCCGATTCGCAGGTCGCGCTGCAGCAGGCGGAAGCGAATCTCGCGCAGACGGTGCGTCAGGTGCGCGGCCTGTTCGTCAACGACGACCAGTACCGCGCGCAGGTCGCGCTGCGCCAGTCCGACCTGTCGAAGGCCCAGGACGACCTGCGTCGTCGCATGGCCGTCGCGCAGACGGGCGCCGTGTCGCAGGAAGAAATCTCGCACGCACGCGACGCCGTGAAGGCCGCGCAGGCATCGGTCGACGCAGCGCAGCAGCAGCTCGCGTCGAATCGCGCGCTGACCGCGAACACGACGATCGCATCGCACCCGAACGTGATGGCCGCAGCCGCGAAGGTTCGCGACGCCTACCTCGCGAATGCACGTAACGTGCTGCCGGCGCCGGTCACCGGCTACGTCGCGAAGCGCTCGGTGCAGGTCGGCCAGCGCGTGTCGCCGGGCACGCCGCTGATGTCGGTGGTGCCGCTGAACGCCGTGTGGGTCGACGCGAACTTCAAGGAAGTCCAGCTGAAGCACATGCGCATCGGCCAGCCGGTCGAGATGACGGCCGACATCTACGGCTCGTCGGTCACCTACCACGGCAAGGTCATCGGCTTCTCGGCCGGTACGGGCTCGGCGTTCTCGCTGCTGCCGGCGCAGAATGCGACCGGCAACTGGATCAAGGTCGTGCAGCGCCTGCCGGTGCGGATCGAGCTCGACCCGAAGGATCTCGACAAGCATCCGCTGCGCATCGGCCTGTCGATGCAGGTCGACGTGGACATCAAGGACGAACGCGGCGACCAGCTCGTCAACGCGCCGAACACCGTCTACGAGACCAACGTGTTCGCGAAGTACGGCGACGAAGCCGATGCGGAAATCGCGCGCGTCATCGCCGAGAACGCAGGCGGCAACGCGTCGGCACCCGTCGCAGCGAAGCCGAACAGCGCCGCGAAAATGATGTAATCGTTCCGACTCCGGAAAGACAACCGACATGGCACAGGCTCCTGTCTCGTACCCGCCCTTGCAGGGCGGGAAACTTTTGCTCGGGACGATCGCGGTATCGCTCGCGGTGTTCATGAACGTGCTCGACACGTCCATCGCGAACGTCGCGATCCCGACCATCTCGGGCGATCTCGGCGTGTCGTCCGACCAGGGCACGTGGGTCATCACGTCGTTCGCGGTCGCGAACGCGATCTCGGTGCCGCTGACGGGCTGGCTGACCGATCGCTTCGGGCAGGTCCGCCTGTTCCTCGCGTCGATCATCCTGTTCGTCATCTCGTCGTGGATGTGCGGCCTCGCGCCGAGCCTGCCGTTCCTGCTCGCGTCGCGCGTGCTGCAGGGCGCGGTCGCCGGCCCGATGATTCCGCTGTCGCAATCGCTGCTGCTGTCGAGCTATCCACGTGCGAAGGCGCCGATGGCGCTTGCGCTGTGGTCGATGACGACGCTGATCGCGCCGGTCGCGGGCCCGATTCTCGGCGGCTGGATTTCGGACAACTACTCGTGGCCGTGGATCTTCTACGTGAACATCCCGGTCGGCATCGCCGCCGCGCTTGCCACGTGGTCGATCTATCGCACGCGTGAATCGACGGTGCGCCGCGCGCCGATCGACGGTGTCGGCCTGGCACTGCTCGTGCTGTGGGTCGGCTCGCTGCAGATCATGCTCGACAAGGGCAAGGATCTGGACTGGTTCTCGTCGACGACGATCATCGCGCTTGCGCTGATCGCAATCATCTCGTTCGCGTTCTTCGTGATCTGGGAACTGACCGCCGAGCACCCCGTCGTCGACCTGTCGCTGTTCCGCCGGCGCAACTTCACGGGTGGTACGGTCGCACTGGCAGTCGGTTACGGGCTCTATTTCGGCAACCTCGTGCTGCTGCCACTGTGGTTGCAGACCCAGATCGGCTACACGGCGACCGACGCCGGCCTCGTGATGGCACCGGTCGGGCTGTTCGCGATCCTGCTGTCGCCGTTGACCGGCAAGTTCCTGCCGCGCACCGATCCGCGCTACATCGCGACCGCCGCATTCCTGACGTTCGCACTGTGCTTCTGGATGCGCTCACGCTACACGACCGGTGTCGACGAATGGTCGCTGACGCTGCCGACGCTCGTACAGGGCATCGCGATGGCCGGCTTCTTCATCCCGCTCGTGTCGATCACGCTATCCGGCCTGCCCGGCCACCGCATTCCCGCGGCGTCCGGCCTGTCGAACTTCGTGCGGATCATGTGTGGCGGCATCGGCACGTCGATCTTCCAGACTGCGTGGGATCACCGTAACAACTTCCATCACGCGCAACTGGTCGAACAGACGAACGTGTACAACCCGACGTTCAACCAGGCCGTCACGCAGATGGGCAACCTCGGGCTGACGCAGGACCAGGCACACGGGCTGATCAACAACCTGGCTACCCAACAGGCCGCACAGCTCGGTGTCAACGATCTGTTCTACATCTCCGCGGCGATCTTCGTGTTGCTGATCGCGCTGATCTGGATCACCAAGCCCGAGCGCTCGGGCGGCGGCGATGCCGGGGCGGCCGCATCGGCGGCGCACTGAGCGCGATGCCGCAACGCTGCTGACGCATCAAACTAAAAAGCCCGGTCGATTCGACCGGGCTTTTTCTTGTGCCGACTGCGGCATATTCGCGCTGCTGCGTCAGGCCGCCGTCACAACGAGCCGTTCCGGTGCAAGTACGCCATTTGCCTTGCGCGCCACGCCGAGCAGCCGCGTGGCGTCATAGACGCGCACACGCTCGCCGTCGGCCGCATCGACCGGCCCGAGCTCCGACAGCGGCAGGCGCTGGCCGTGCAGGAACCGCTTCGCGGACGCGTCGTCGAGACGAACGAGCGGAAACGTCGACAACAACGCATCGACCGGCTGGAGCCATGCATCGCGCGCCGATTCGGCTGCATCCGACAACGCATCGAGCGTCACCGCATGTTCGAGCGTCAGCGCGCCGACGCCCGTGCGACGCAGCATCGTCAGATGCGCGCCGCAACCGAGCGCCTCGCCGATGTCTTCCGCGAGCGTACGCACGTACGTGCCCTTGCTGCAGGTCACGCGAAACGTCACGTCGGGCAACTCGCAAGCGAGTAGCTCGAGCAGATGAATCGTCACGTTACGGCCTTCCCGCTCGACAGTCTGGCCCGCACGCGCGTATTCGTACAGCGGCTTGCCATCACGCTTGAGCGCCGAATACATCGGCGGCACCTGCACAATCTCGCCGGTGAAGCGCACGAGCGCGGCGTCCACCGCGGCCCGGTCGCATTCGACGGGCCGTGTGTCGATCACGTCGCCTTCCGCATCGCCGGTGGCCGTACGCTGGCCAAGACGCATCGTCGCTTCGTAGGTCTTGTCAGCCTCGAGCAAATCCTGAGAAAACTTGGTCGCCTCGCCGAAACACAGCGGCAGCAGGCCAGAAGCCAGTGGATCAAGCGTACCGGTGTGACCGGCTTTCTTCGCGAGGAGCAGGCGCTTCGCGCGAATCAGCGCATCGTTGCTCGACAGGCCGACCGGCTTGTCGAGCAGGAGGACGCCGTCCAGGACGCGCCGGGGCACGCGCGGACGTTGGGGTGCTGCAGTCGTCATAGGCCGGTCGAGCTCAGTCGTCCTTGGAGGGCGCATCGGCCTCGTCGTCGTCCTTCGCGCGCGTCGAGTTCGCTTCCTTGATCAGGCGCGACATTTCGACGGCCTTCTCGATCGTCTGGTCGTAATGGAAATGCAGCGTCGGCACCGTATGAATGTGCAGGCGCTTGAACAGCAGGTTGTGCAGGTGACCCGACGCGTGGTTCAGCGCCTCCTGCGTCTTTTCCGGATCGCCCGTGAGCGCAGTGAAGTAGACCTTCGCGTGCGCATAGTCAGGCGTGAGTTCCACACTCTGGATGGTCACGATGCCGATACGCGGGTCTTTGACCTCGCGCATGATGAGTTCGGACAGATCGCGCTGAATCTGGTCGGCGATCTGAACGTTGCGATTGGGGGAAGTACGCTTCCTGGACATGATCGATCCGTGATCCGTTTATCAGGATAAAGCGGCAGCCATTGTCGGCACGCCACCATGAAAATGGGCGGGACAGGCCCAAGCCTGCCCCGCCCATGAGCCGATGCGCGACGATTACAGCGTACGCGCGACTTCGGTCACTTCGAAGACTTCGAACTGGTCGCCTTCGACGATGTCGTTGAAGTTCTTCACCGACATACCGCACTCGAAGCCTTGCTTCACTTCCTTCACGTCGTCCTTGAAACGCTTCAGCGATTCGAGTTCGCCCGTGAAGATCACGACGTTGTTGCGCAGCACGCGCACCGACGACGAGCGCTTGACGATACCGTCCGTCACCATACAGCCGGCGACTGCACCGATCTTCGGCACCTTGAAGACCTGGCGCACCTCGACCATGCCGGTGATGACTTCGCGCTTCTCCGGCGCCAGCATGCCCGACATCGCCGCCTTCACCTCATCCACTGCGTCATAGATGATGTTGTAGTAACGGATGTCGATGCCGTTCGACTCGGCCAGCTTGCGTGCCTGTGCATCCGCACGCGTGTTGAAGCCGATGATGACCGCCTTCGATGCCGTCGCGAGGTTGACGTCGTTTTCGCTGATGCCACCCACCGCGCTGTGCACGATCTGCACGCGCACTTCGTCGGTCGACAGCTTGAGCAGCGACTGCACGAGTGCTTCCTGCGAACCCTGCACGTCTGCCTTGATGATGAGCGGCAGGTTCTGCACTTCGCCTTCGCCCATCTGCTCGAGCATGCTTTCCAGCTTCGCGGCCTGCTGCTTCGCCAGCTTCACGTCGCGGAACTTGCCCTGACGGAACAGGGCGATTTCACGCGCCTTGCGCTCGTCCGGCAGCACGATCACTTCTTCGCCCGCGCCCGGCACTTCCGACAGACCCTGGATTTCGACCGGGATCGACGGGCCGGCTTCCTTCGCCGGCTTGCCGTTCTCGTCGAGCATCGCACGCACGCGGCCGTAGGCCGTACCCGCCAGCACGATGTCGCCGCGGTTCAGCGTACCGGACTGCACGAGGATCGTCGCGACCGGGCCTTTGCCCTTGTCGAGCTTCGCTTCGATCACGATGCCCTTGGCCGGTGCTTCGACCGGTGCCTTCAACTCCAGCACTTCGGCTTGCAGCAGCACGTTCTCGAGCAGATCGTCGATACCCGCGCCCGTCTTGGCCGACACCGGCACGAACGGCGAATCGCCACCGTACTCTTCCGGCACGACGCCTTCCGCGACCAGCTCCTGCTTGACGCGATCGAGGTTCGCGTCCGGCTTGTCGATCTTGTTGATCGCCACGACGATCGGCACACCGCCCGCCTTCGCGTGGGCGATGGCTTCCTTCGTCTGCGGCATCACGCCGTCGTCGGCTGCCACCACCAGCACCACGATGTCGGTCGCCTTCGCGCCGCGTGCGCGCATTGCCGTGAACGCTTCGTGACCCGGCGTATCGAGGAACGTGATGACGCCACGCGGCGTGTCGACGTGATAAGCGCCGATGTGCTGCGTAATGCCGCCCGCTTCGCCAGCGGCAACCTTCGCGCGGCGGATGTGGTCCAGCAGCGAGGTCTTGCCGTGGTCGACGTGACCCATGACCGTGACGACCGGCGGACGCGGCAGTTGCTCCGCATCGGTACCCGTTTCGCCTTCGACGAGCAGCGCTTCCGGATCGTCCAGCTTCGCGGCAACCGCGCGGTGGCCCAGTTCCTCGACGATGATCATCGCCGTTTCCTGGTCCAGCACCTGGTTGATCGTGACCATCTGGCCCATCTTCATCATCACCTTGATGACTTCGGAGGCCTTGATCGACATCTTGTGCGCGAGATCGGCAACCGACACGGTTTCCGGCACGTGCACTTCACGGATGATCGGTTCGGTCGGCGCCTGGAACGTCGAGCTGTCCTGGTGACGGCCGCGACCCTTCGGGCCGCCGCGCCAGCCGCGGTCGACGCCGCCGCTCGAATCGCCGCGCGTCTTGATGCCGCGGCGCTTCGATGCGTCGTCCTGCCAGCCGCCCTTGCCTGCGCCCGGCTTCTTGTTGCGGTCGCCCGCGCCTGCCGGCGCCTGCGTCGTTGCCGGGGTGGCAGCACCGGCCGGCTTCTTCACGGCCGGACGCGCCTGCGCGCCTTCCGGCTTCGCCGGCTTGTGCAGCGTACCCTTCGCTTCGGCTGGCTTCGGCGGCTCGACCGGCTTCGGCGGCTCGACTGCCTTGACCACGGCCTTGCGCGGCGTGTTCATCATTTCGCGGATCGCGCGTGCTTCGGCTTCTGCCGCCGCGCGACGCTTGCTGATCTCTTCCTGCTCGGCGCGTGCCTTGTCCGCCGCCTCGCGGGCTGCGTCCTCGGCCTTCTTCGCTGCTTCGCGCTGGGCCGCACGTTCGGCGGCCGCACGTGCCTCGTCCTGCGCGGACTGTGCGCTTGCCGTTTCCTGCTCGGCCGCGGCAGCCTGCTGCGCTGCCGCCTGCTGCTGTGCCACAGCGGCTTCGGCCGCGGCACGCTTCGCCGCTTCTTCCTCGGCACGACGACGCTCGGCTTCGGCCGCTTCCTCGCGGGCGCGGCGTTCGGCTTCGTCGCGCTCCAAGCGTTCCTGGCGCTCGCGCAGTTCCTGCGCCTGCTTCTCGAGCAGCTCGGCCTCGCGGCGCGCTTCTTCTTCGCGACGCTTCAGTTCCGCATCGTCGTCCGCTTCGGCGACCTGCGCCTGACCCTGTTCCGCACCCTCGCTCACGTCGTCGCGCTTGACGAACGTGCGCTTCTTGCGGACCTCGACCTGAATGGTGCGAGCCTTGCCCGTCGCGTCAGATTGCTTGATCTCCGACGTATGCTTGCGGGTCAGCGTGATCTTGCGCTTGTCGCCGTCGGTTGCGCCGTGCGACTTGCGCAAATGATCGAGCAGACGCGCCTTGTCCGTTTCGGACAGCGCATCGTCCTCACTCGCTTTCTGGACGCCCGCTGCCTGCAGCTGTTCGAGCAGCACACCAGCAGGCATTTTCAGTTCCGCGGCAAATTGGGCTACGTTGTTACTCGCCATTCATTCCTCTTAGTGCAAGGACCGATTCCTTGCGGTTAGCATCGGGTCAGGCCATACGGCCGCCATCAAATCAGTGCGCCATGGTCATTTCTCACTGGAACCAGTGTTCACGTGCTTTCATGATCAACGCCTTAGCGGCATCCTCTTCCATCCCGGTCATGTCGACCAGTTCATCCACAGCCAGCTCGGCGAGATCGTCCCGCGTCTGCACACCGTGTTCGGCCAGCTTCGCGAGCAGCTCCGGCGTGATGCCGTCGAGGCTCTTGAGATCCAGCGCTGCGTTCTCGACCTTTTCTTCGTTCGCGATGGCCATCGTCAACAGCGCGTCGCGTGCGCGGTTGCGCAGTTCGTGCACGGTGTCCTCGTCGAACGCTTCGATTTCGAGCATTTCGTTGAGCGGCACGTAGGCGATCTCTTCGAGGCTCGTGAAGCCTTCGTCGATCAGGATGTCGGCAACTTCTTCGTCGACGTCGAGACGCGCCATGAACAGTGCACGCAGCCGGTCGCGCTCTTCACCCTGCTTCAGGGCGGATTCGTCCGGCGTCATGATGTTGATCTGCCAGCCGGTCAGCTCACCGGCAAGGCGAACGTTCTGACCGCTGCGGCCGATCGCGACAGCCAGTTCGTTCTCGTCGACGACGACGTCCATCGAATGCTTTTCTTCATCGACGACGATCGACTGGACAGCTGCCGGCGCGAGCGCGCCGATCACGAACTGGGCGGGATCCTCCGACCATAGCACGATGTCGATGTTTTCGCCACCGAGCTCGTTGCGCACAGCCTGCACGCGCGAGCCGCGGATGCCGACGCAGGTGCCGATCGGATCGATCCGCTTGTCGTAGGCGATGACGCCGATCTTCGCGCGCACGCCCGGATCACGGGCAGCCGCCTTGATTTCGAGCAGGCCCTGCTCGATTTCCGGCACTTCCATCTCGAACAGCTTCATCAGGAATTCGGGCGCCGTACGCGACAGGTCGATCTGCGGGCCGCGCGCGGTACGGTCGACCTTCGCGATGTACGCACGCACACGGTCGCCCACGCGCAGGTTTTCCTTCGGGATCAGCTGATCGCGGCGCAGCAGCGCTTCGACACGGCCCGATTCGACGATGAAATTGCCTTTGTCGAGGCGCTTCACCGTGCCGGTCATGATCTTTTCGCCACGCTCGAGGTAGTCGTTCAGGATCTGCTCGCGCTCCGCGTCGCGCACCTTCTGCAGGATCACCTGCTTCGCAGCCTGCGCGCCGATGCGACCGAACTCGATCGACGGAACGGGTTCCTCGACATATTCGCCGACTTCGACGTCGGACTTCTGTTCACGCGCTTCGAACAGCAGGATCTCACGATCCGGCTCCTGCAAGCCTGCCTCGTCGGGCACGACGAGCCAGCGACGGAAGGTTTCGTGCTCGCCGCTTTCGCGATCGATATGGACGCGGATTTCGGCGCCTTCGTCGAACAGCTTCTTGGAAGCGGACGCGAGCGCAGCCTCGAGGGCGCCCAGCACCACATCCTTGTCGACGTTTTTCTCGCGCGCCAGCGCATCCACCAGCATCAACACTTCGCGACTCATTATTTGCGGCTCCTAAAGTCAACTTGCGGAATCAGGCGGGCTTTGTCGATATCGGCCAGCGTGAAATCCAGCATGGCTGCCTCGCCCTTCTTCCCCTCAAATTCCAAACCGATCGTTTCGCCATTCGGCGCGTGCAGAATGCCCCGGTACGTCTTGCGCCCGTCCAGCGGCTTTTTCAAGGTCACGGAGACTTCGCTGCCAGCGAAGCGCTCGAAGTCGGCCAGCTTCTTCAACGGGCGGTCGAGCCCCGGGGACGAGACTTCGAGCCGTTCGTAATCGATGTTTTCGACCGTCAAGACGTGCTGGAGCTGACGCGTGACCTTTTCGCAATCTTCGAGCGAGATGCCGGCAGGCTGATCGATATAGATGCAAAGCATGCCGCGCCCGGTGCGCTCGAGATCCACCAGCTCGTAGCCGAGCCCGGTGACCGTGGTTTCTATCAGTTCCGTCAGTTGCACTGTGTCCTCTCAGGTGTTCGCGCCCGCCGCTCGCGATTCACCCGCGGGCGCGCGCCTTAGCCGGCGCAGGAAGCGCTACCCGAGATGCCTAACCGTTTCAGCAAAAAAAAATGGGCGGAACGCCCATCTTCTTACTGGTGGTCGCACCTGAGCCGCACATTGAATCCGTACGCCCAGCGACTTCGCGATTATAGCGATTTTTGGCGCAAACGCCAAGCCAGCCGGTAAAAGCAGCGCGTCGCCCGCCTTTACCGACCCAAAAATGCGAAATCGGGTTATCCGATCAGCCGGCACCATCCTGCCAGGCCGGAAATCGGTCATGCCGGCTGCGACGCAGCGGCACGCGACATATATATAGTCGAAAGCGATCAGCGCAATAGGCCGTGCCGGCAAGATCGGTGGGATGCCGATCTGGCGGGCACGCCGGCGGCTTTGCGCCGCCGTGCGCCGATACGCTTTTAGCGGCTGCGCGTACGGCTACGCTGCGGACGCTGGCCGCCGCGCGGACCGCCGCCGTTGCCGGTGCCTTCAGCCCGATTGCCGTTCGGATTGCGATTGCCGCCACCCTTGCTGCCACCGCGCTTGCCGCCCGCGCCTTCGCGCTTCGGGCCTGCGCCGTACGATGCGCGATTGCCGTCGACATCACGGCCGCCGCCTGCGCGGTTGCCGTCGCGGCCGCCCGCACCCCGGTTGCCATCGCGACCACCGCCGGTCCGGTTACCGTAGCCCGACGGCGAAACCGGCAGGCTGCCGTAGCCGCTCAGGCCCGGCAGGCCCGGCAGGCCCGGCGCGCCGCGCCGGCCGCCACCGCGACGCGGCTGGTCGAGCTGCCCGTGCGTCGTCAGCACCGGCTCACGGCTGATGAAACCCATCGACGTCTCCATCGGATCGGGCTGGCGGCGCTCGACCGGACCCGCACCGCCGCGCTTGCCCTTCTCCTCGGTCGGCGCCTTCAGGCCGACGGTCGCCATCAGCTTGCGCACTTGCGCGTCGTCGAGCTCTTCCCAGCGACCGCGCTTCAGGCCGCGCGGCAGCGGGATCGGGCCGTGACGCGTACGAATCAGGCGGCTCACCATCAGGCCTACCGCCTCGAACATCCGGCGCACTTCGCGGTTGCGGCCTTCGGCCAGCGCGACGTGATACCAGTGGTTCGTCCCTTCGCCGCCGCCATCGCGGATACGCAGGAAATTCGCCGGGCCGTCATCGAGCTCGACGCCGTGCAGCAGCTTCTGCCGCATCCCTTCGGGCAGCTCACCGACGACGCGCACCGCATACTCACGCTCGACACTGTAGCGCGGGTGCATGAAGCGGTTCGCGAGGTCACCCGAAGTCGTCAGCATCAGCAGACCTTCGGTATTGAAGTCGAGGCGGCCGACCGCAAGCCATTTCGCCGTCTTCATCGGCGGCAGGCGATCGAACACCGACGGACGGCCTTCCGGATCCGCGTGGCTGACGATCTCGCCCGTCGGCTTGTGGTACAGCAGCACGCGCGGCGGCTTGTTCGGCAGCTTGCGCTTGACCGGCTTGCCGTTGATCCGCACCTGGTCGGTCGGCATGATGCGCTGGCCGATGTGCGCCGGCTCGCCGTTCACCGACACGCGACCGGCAACGATCAATTCTTCCATTTCGCGGCGCGAGCCCATGCCCGCCTCCGCCAGCACCTTGTGAAGCTTCGGCGCGTCGTCGTCGGGCGACAGCACGCGCTTGTTCGCCGGCTGGCTGCGGCCGCGGCGCAGCATCGGCGCACGCACGCCACTGCCGCCCGCGGAGTTGTCCGCGTCGAATGCAGGGGACGTCACGTACGCGAACAGCTCGTCCTGGGACGCATCGCCTTCCGCCTTCACCGGGACGCCTTCAGCCTTCGGCGCACCGCGTCGGCCCTGACCGCCCTGGCCAGCCTTGGCCGCACCTTCGCGCTTGGCGGCCGGCTTGCGGCCACCCTTGGCAGCGCCTTCCTTGTTGCGCGGCGCACGCGCCGGCTGCGCTTCGGCAGCCTCGGCCGGCGGCGCATCCGCGCCTTCAGCGCCCGGCTGCTCTCCTTCGGCGCCCTTCGACTTGGCTGCCGCGCGACGCCGCGCGATCAGGCTGCGCGGGCCGCGCCGCAAACCGCGGCGGGGACGCTCGTCGCCACCGGCCGAAGCGTCCTGCTCCGGCGCATCGTCGGCGCGCGCTGCCTGCACGGCAGGCGCGGACGATTCAATATCGTGGATATCTGTCAAAACAACCTCAAAATGTCAGGTCTCGCGCCCGGCGCGGGCGCGGCAAGATGTTGGCCGCGATCAGGCGCGACGCTGTTCAGGTTCTGCTTCGTCGTCCGGCAACGCGTCGGCGCCGATGGGCGCGCTGGCGCTTCGTACGGCATCCGCGAGACTGTCGGACGTGTCGTCCAGCATCTCGTCGTCCGCGGGACGGGAACGGGACGCGTTGGCCTGCTCAGCCTCGCCGGGCATGACGCCGGCCGCTTCCGCTCCGTCTCCGGCAGCCGCTTCGGCGGCCGGCTTGCGATCTTCCTCGCTCCAATCCGCGCGCAGCGGCTCGGGCTGCACACCGGTCGGCACTGCTTCGGCGCCAACCTGATCCATTTGTTCCGCATGCCCGCGATCAGCCTCGAGCGTATCGCGACCCGGAATTTCCTGCGTCGACGCGACGTCGGCCACGGGATCACCCGGCAATTCGGCCGACTGACCGACCGATGCCTCACCCGCCAGCGCCTGCGGCAGATCGCCCGCTGCGTCGTCGGCAACCGGCACGCCGTCGTCGAAATCCATGGCCTGCTGCGCAAGCAGCGCGGCCTCGATGTTCGCGGCCGGCTCTTCGAGCGCTGGCAGGTCGTCGAGCGCCTTCAGGCCGAGATCGTCGAGAAACTGCTTGGTCGTCGCATACAGCGCCGGGCGGCCCGGCACGTCACGATGGCCGATCACCTCGATCCAGCCGCGATCCTCGAGTTGCTTGACCACCTGCGTATTGACCGTGACGCCGCGAATCTCTTCGATGTCGCCGCGCGTGACGGGTTGCCGGTACGCGATGATCGCGAGCGTTTCGAGCACCGCGCGCGAATACTTCGGCGGTTTCTCGGGATGCAGGCGATCCAGATAATGACGCATCGCCGGCTTGCTCTGAAAGCGCCATCCGGTCGCCAGCGCCACCAGTTCGACGCCGCGTCCGGACCAATCCTGTTTCAGATCTTCGAGCAACGTGCGGACCGTGTCAGCCGACACGCCGTCGGCAAAGAGCTTGCGCAAATCGCCGAGCTTCAGCGGTTCCTGCGCGCAGATCAAAGCAGTCTCGAGGACGATCTTCGCCTCTTGGGTATTCATGCAGCTAGGCCAGACCCTGTGGTCAAACGAACCGGATCAACAAACAGACGAAAGGAACGGAAGACGCGCTCGCCCGATTCTGATCGGTCATATTGATGGGAGCACGAACCGGGGGCGGCGAACCAACTTCAGGCCAGGCCCAAACCGGACGGAACAGCACGGCTCAACGACGGAACCGCGTGACTGAGCGCCATATTACGCAAAATTGCCCGGTGCGTAAAGATGAGCCGAGCGGGTCGCCGCCCGTGCGGCCCGCGCACTCCGGCCCCGCTTCAGCGGGCGGCCGACCCGCGCGCCAGGAACCTGCGCAGCCGCTCGACGCCCGCATCGAGTCGGGCCGGATCGCACGCGTAGCACCACCGTACGAATCCCTCGCCCTCCGGGCCGAACGCACGTCCCGGCGCCAAGCCGATGCCCGCCTCGCGCACCAGCATCTTGCAGAACGCCAGACTGTCGGCCGCGCCGGGCAGACGCAGGAACAGGTACATCGCACCCGGTGGAGGCTGCACCTCGACATCCGGCAACGTCCGCAGCGCGGCGACCAGGTGATCGCGCGCGTCGCGCAGCGACGCGACGAACGACCGCACGAACGGTTCGCCGTCGCGCAGCGCGACCTCTCCCGCGGCCTGCACGAAGCCTGGCGCGCACGACGTGTTGTATTCGACGAGCTTCGACAGGTCGTCCGTCACCGATGCCGGTGCGACGAGCCATCCGAGCCGCCAGCCCGTCATCGCCCACGCCTTCGAGAACGAATTCACGACGACGACCCGCTCGTCGCGCGTGGCGATATCGAGAAACGACGACGCGCCGCCCGCATCGAACGCGAGCCGTTCGTACACTTCATCGGCAACCAGCCAGATGCCGTGGCGGCGGCAATGGGCAAGCACGGCCTGCTGGTCGTCGCGCGACATCGTCCAGCCGGTCGGGTTGTTCGGCGAATTGATCAGGAGCATTCGCGTGTCAGGCGTCAGCGCAGCGAGCAGTCGCCCGACATCGAGCCGCCAGCCCGCGTCGCCATAGCCGAGCGGCACGCATTCGACGTGCGCGCCGAGGATCTTGGGAATTTCGACGAGATTCGGCCACAGCGGCGTGACCGCGACGACGCGATCCCCCGGACCGACCAGCATCTGTGCGGCCAGCATCAGCGCGCTCACACCGGAACTCGTCACGGCTACCGTGTCGGCCGCCGTCGCGCCATGGCGCGCGCTGACGTAGGCCGCGATCGCCGCGCGCAGCGGCGCGATGCCGAGGTTGTGCGTGTAGAAGGTCGCGCCGTCGCGCAGCGACGCCGCAGCGGCGTCGCGGATGAAATCCGGCGTTACGCGATCGGATTCGCCGAACCAGAACGGGAGCACGTCGGGCACGCCGAGGCCGGCGTTCGCCACTTCCCGGATCAGCGATGGACGCAACGCATGCACCGCGGCGCGCGCCGCCGGCCCGCCGGTCACCGGCAGGAAATCATCGGAATGCACCATCGAGAACCACCGCCGAGGAACACGATCCGCGTAGTGTACCGGCCCGCAAGCGCGGCCGGTGCAAGTCGGCGCACGTCAGTCGAGGTCCTCCGCCCGCGCCGGCATTTGCCGCACGAGTTCCCAGATCGCCTGCGCCGCGGGCGACAACGACCGGTCGCGGCGGCGCACCAGCTCGACCGTCCGCTCGGTGCGCGGCGTGAGCGGCCGCGCGACCAGCGTCGAACCGGCCGGGAGCGGCAGCGACAGCCACGGCTGCACGCTCACGCCAACGCCCGCCTCGACCAGCCCGAACACCGTCGCCGAATGCCCGAGCTCCTGCATGACCGTCGCATTGACGTGATGGGCGGCCAGCGCGGCATCGATCAGCGGCCGGCTGCCCGATGCATGATCGAGCAACACGAGGCGCTCACCGTCCAGCGCCGTCCACGGCACCTCGGCCCGCGCCGCGAGCGGATGGTCGGCACGCGCGACGAGACAGAACGAATCGGTCATCAACGGCTCGCACACGAGATCGGCGACCGTCAGCGGCCCGATCACGACACCAAAGTCGACTTCGCTCGACTTCACCTTGCGCAAGACGTCGCTCTGCACGTCGTCGCGAAGACCCAGCGTGACGAATGGGAACTGGCGCTCGCACGACGCGACCACACGCGGCATCAGCCGGCAGGCGATCGTCGGGCTTGCCGCGACGATCACACGCCCGCGGCGCTGCTCGCCAATCTCGCGAATCTCGCGCAGCGTGTCGTCGAGATCGTCGATCAGGCGCGACACGCTCGCGATCAGGTTCGCGCCGACGTCGGTCAGTTGAACGTCGCGCGTCGTGCGGTCGATCAGCTTCAGCCCGAGCTCGGCCTCGAGTTCGCGCACGCAGCGGCTGACCGCGGACTGCGTGAGCCCGATCTCGTCGCCCGCGCGACTGAAGCTCCTGAGCCGCGCGACCTCGATGAATACGCGAAGCTGGCGCAGCGTGACGTTCATCTCCTGACCTCATCAATCGTCGATATCGATGCGCGATTTTAATGCGCGAATCCGGCCTCGATGTGCGAATCCGGCACCCGCCGCGAATGTTTCGCTGCGGTGCAATACATCGCCAAACGCACGTGGTGCGGGCGAACTGCACAAGATTGGTGATTGTCCCGATTTGCTGGCGGGTTATTTTGGCGTCTTATACGCCCCTAGCTGACTTAGCCGTTAGCTCGCTGCCAAGCGGCTCTCGAGGGATTCACCTCCGACATGGCACGCTTCGTGCATTACCTGGCGCACAGGGCGCAGGTTTCGTCGGACGGAAGAGCAGAAACGCCGCTGCCGGCCAACCGGACGCCCCCACCTGGCACTCGACGATCGAGTGCTTGAAGAGTGCGCGGCGCAGGGCAGCGCACCGGAGTTAGCTTCGCTGAGGTGAGGACATGATGCTGTTCGACGATTTGAGAGATAACGAGTGGGCGCTGGTCGAGGGTCTGTTTTGCTCGGAACCCGCACGGAGTGAACGGCGCGGCCGTCCCCGCGTGGAAGCCCGCTCGGTGGTCAACGCCGTGCTGTGGGTGCTGTCGACGGGTGAAGGCTGGTCGAAGCTGCCGGGCCGCTACCCGTCGCCGCCGACCTGCCGCCGTCGCTTCGACGAATGGCAGGCGGACGGCACGCTCGCCGAAATCGTGAAGCGACTCGGCACGAGCGGCCGGCAGATCTCGTTGCGCGGGCGCATCGGCGCAAGCGCCGCGAAGCCGCCCGCACCGCCGAGCCGCGACCGGTTGCGCGGCGCCTTCTGGACCAACCCCGAATCCTGGCGCGCACCCGTCAAGATGGCGTAACGTATGCTCGATCGGGCGGCTTCGGCCGCCCGGTTTCTTTCTGCGACGCGACCTTTTCGCGGCGCCTGCATTGCCGTCGATTACCGTTGTCGTGCCGAGATACATCTATTTACCAATATTTACAGCAAGCCTGCACTCCCGCGCTTACCTTAGCGACATATCAACAGGCCGCGTCGACGGCTTGAAGGGAGCCCCGCCATGAAACCAATGTCACTGCTCGTTGCATGCGGCATTGTCATTTCACTGGCACTGACCGCTCCAGCCCATGCCGACGATCGCACGAAACCGCCTCATCGCCAGCAGGATCACCGGAATACCCTCCGCCAGCCGCAGTCCGCCAACGCGTCCGGCCGGCAGACCGTACCGCGCGGCGACCTGCGCGGCGACATTGCGAGCAACGCGCGGGCGCGCATCGGCTCGCAGCCGACCGACGTGCCGCGTCATCCGTAGTCCTGCCGATTTTAGGAATTCGCCAAAGAAAATGACCGCTTTCGGGAACTGCGCCGCAAGCGACGAGTCACATCGTTGCCATGAGCACAGCGTGGCAACAGCAAAAGTATCCGGTACGCCCGTATCCTCGTGATACGGGCTTTTTTTTGGCATGACCGGCCCGCGCGGCGACGCACGAGCCGGAATGATCCGCCGCTACAGGCGGCTTTCGAGAATCGCCACGGCGCTCGCTTCGCTTAACGCGTAGTCGTCCATGCGGCGATCGGTCCAGGAAAGTAATTTCTCGTCATGCTCGAGGCGCGAGAATTCGGCTCGACCGCTGTCGGTCAGCACGGCGATGTCGACCGGAGCGTGGAAGCCCGGCGCGGGGGCAACGGTCTTCTGCCTGACCGTGTCCATCAGCCCGAGCGAACGGAGATACTCGAACACGCCCGGGCGGCGTGCCCACGGTACCTGGCGGTACTGCACTCGTCTCAATGCGTCGAGCACCGCTTCGTTGGAATACGTGGCCATCTCGATTCTTTCTTAAAGTGCAGCGACAATGCGAAGCGGCGCGCCGGGCGGGGTCTCCGCCCGCCGATACCGCCACCGATTCTGGAGGCCGACGTTCGGCGTCGCGTCAGGGCCGGATGGTCAGCCGTCCATAAAAAGACACCATACCCCAATCAAATTGATTCTGTTCGATTCATTTGTACTTCTCTTCATCTGTTTCATGCTCTGCCGCAAGCGGCGGAGAATCATCTCGATCGCCGCCGCTGCGCTGTTCTGGCTGCTCGCGACGGGCTGGCTCGCCGCGCCGCTGATCGCCTGGACCGAGGCTGGCGTCACGCCGGTCGAGCACCCGGACATGCACGGGCGGACCACGCTGATTCTCATCGGCGCCGGCACGCGTCGCACCGACCGCGGGCTGCGCCCGCCACCCGACGGCGCCGCGCGCATCCACAAGACCGCGGCGCTCTACCGCACGTGCCGGCAGCAGGCCGAACGCTGCACCGTCGTGATGTCGGGCGGCGACCCGCAGCATCACGGCGAAACCGAAGCAGCCGTATACGGGCGCCAACTCGTCGCGCAAGGCGTTGCTCCTGCCGACCTCATTCTCGAACCGGACAGCCGCACGACCTACGAAAACGCGAAATTCACTGCGTCTATACTACGCTCACAGTATGACGACGCGCGCATTCTCGTCACCTCGTCTTACCAGATGCGCCGCGCGCTGCTCGATTTCCGCCGTTTCGGCATCGATCCGCAGCCCGTTTATGCGAATCGCCGGCTTGCCCAAACAGGCTGGCTGCCGCGCTGGCGCAATGTGGCCAATGCCGAGCAGGCACTGCACGAACTGGTCGGCATCGCGCAATTCCACGTGTACCGGTGGCTCGGCTGGTTTTGAAAATTGCGGGAAAACGGGCGCGGAAATGGCGATTCCGCCCAGGATGGCATGCGCATGACGAAGTATGCGAAGTGTTGCGCGACTTCAACGGGGCCTTGCGTAGCGCCGCGATCCGATGCACATTGATCCGTCACTTTTGTTAAACTCGACACGCACTCGATTGCAGTCGCCAGACAAAACGGCAACACTCGGGTTCATCACCACTTAGCGGAGGTAAAGCAATGAAGAAGACGTCCCTGGCTATCCTGGTAGCGATGTCGGCGCTGACTGGCGCAGCGTATGCGCAAGAGAGCACGCAGATCCAGACCATCACCGATCCGGCCAAGATCGCCGAGATCGAGCAGCGCGCACAAGCGCTGCAGCAGCAGCAAGCGGCTGAAGCCGCTCAGCCGGCGATGCAGGAAGAGCATCACCACGGCAAGAAGGCTGCTCATCACAAGGCAGCAGCGAAGAAGGCCGGCAAGAAGGCGGCCAAGGCTGCAGACGCTGCCAGCCAGTAAGTTCGGCGGCACCGCACAAGCGAAAAG
The DNA here is from genome assembly GCF_905339975.1 of Burkholderia sp. BCC1999. Lineage (NCBI taxonomy): Bacteria > Pseudomonadati > Pseudomonadota > Betaproteobacteria > Burkholderiales > Burkholderiaceae > Burkholderia > Burkholderia sp. BCC1999. The sequence goes on from NZ_CAJPHP010000012.1 coordinate 238,042, forward strand.
CCGAATCCGGGCAACCGGGTTCGGCTTTTTTGGTTGCGGCGCCTGCGCGCTGTGCTAAAGTCGCGCACCGAAATTTTCCACCCGTGCGCACCCCGGTGCGGAGGACAGCATGAGCAACATTCAACTCGACATCGAGTGGACCGAAGCCGCCACTCGCCAGATCAAGCAACTGATGCCCCGCGGCTCAGCCGACGCATTCCTCGCGCTGCCGCCGATCGAGTGCCTGCCGATGGAGGGCGACGTGCTGTTTCTCGGCCCGCAAGGCAAGCAGGCGCCGTTCATCGTGGCCGAGCGCCAGTATCACCATGACGGCGACGCCGACTGGACGATCATCCTGATCCTCGACGTCCCCGGCACGTCGCACTGACGCACCGCTGCGACCGGATACGTCCGGTCGCCCCTACCCGGCTCAGACGAGCTTCGACAGCACGCGGATTTCGGAACTTTCGATCCAGTCCGCGGCCGCTTCCCGATAAGCGAGAATGTGCGCGGAACGCGCATGGGCAGCCAATGCCTCCTCGCTCTCCCAACGCTCGACGAATACGAATCGCGCAGGCTCCTTCAGATCCCGGTGCAGGTCGTACTGCAATGCGCCGGCTTCGTTGCGGGTCGGCCCGACGATCCCTTCGAGCGCGGTGCGCAGTTTTTCCTCGGTACCCGGCTTCGCCACGATCAGCGCCACAACTGCAATTTCCGCCATTCCCGACTCCTTCATCGATAAAAGTCCGAGAATACGCGAATCACACGTCGCGCATCGGCCACGCCGATGCGACACGAACCGACGGCCCCAAAAAAAAATAGCCCGCGCTTCAGAGAAGCGCGGGCGAAACCGTCGCCCTACGAGGATAGGCGACGGGGCCATCGAGATCCGCACGCTAGCGCGGATCGTCATCGGTTGCACCGGCGCATGTCGCGCCGGCATTCGAAGACGCCGATACCGATGATCCGGCGCTCGCGGCGCCCGTCCGGCATCTGACGTCATCCTCCCTGTTTCAACAATTCCAACATATAAAGCAGGTTGCATGCCAGCCTCCGCACGCCGATCATCTCGTTGATTTAAAAGGATATTTTTTGATGTCCGAGACAATGTGACACGTGTTCTGCCGCCGTAACGCGCGGATGTTACGTAACGTCACCAGGAGGGACCGACCCGCTCGCACATACGACAGCGGAGCAAGCAGCCATGAAAAAAGCCCGCCGAATGGCGGGCTTTTCGGTGATACAGGAAGGTACCGCGATCAGCGCAGCTGATTCACGAGCAGCCCCATGATCTGGCGGGCCGCCGACGTCGTGTCGATCGCCCCCGCATCGTCGACGATCGCAACGCGCGTCTGGTCGGCCGTGACCGCCTTCACGTTGACGCGGTACTGCTTCGCCTGCTTTTCCTTCTTGCCGTGGAACAACTGGCTCCAGAAGCCTTGCTCGGCCGAGGTCAGATCCTTCGGATCGACGTAGCGCACGAAATACAGCCCCTTCGTGCGATCGCGATCGTCGACCGTGAAGTTCGCGCGATCGAGCGCGAGGCCGACGTGCAGCCACGACCGATCGTACGGCTCGCCGAGCGTGACTTCGGACGGCACAGCCGCGTCGGCCGCGTCGTTGCCTTGTGCCGACGTGCGCGTGACGTTCTGCGCGGCGACCGCCGCGGCAGCCTTCGACGATGCGTCGGCGTCGGCCTTCTTCTCCGCCGGTACCGTGTTGTCCTTGATGTTCGCGATCGGCGGTTCGCCGTTCTTCGCGCGCTGCGCATTCTGCGCGAGCACGGCCATCAACCGCTTCAGGTATTCAGTCTCGAGCGCCGGATCGTTCGGCTTCGGCTCCCACTTGCTCGAATCGTTGTTCGCACCCGTGATCGCCTCGCGCATGCCCTTCTGGCTGATGAACACGTAGGTGCCGCCGTTCGGCGCCGAATCGAGGCGCGTGCGGTACTTGTTGCGTTCGGCCGTCACGTACGAGTTGCCCATCGCCTTCGAGATCACGCTGCGGATCAGGCCGTCGTTGATTTGCGGGTGGGTTTCGTTCCAGTCGGTTTCCATCACGCCCTTGTCGCGCTGGTCGACCACGAGCAGGAAGCCCTGCTCCTGCCAGAACCGGCGGACCTGCGGCCAGATGTCGGCCGGCTGCTTGGCGTCGATCACGAGCCAGCTCTCGGTGCCGTCGCGCTGGATATGCATGCCGGTCACGGTCGGCGCGACGGTGTCCAGCGCAGGCGCTGCCTGCTGGACTTGCTGAAGCGCAGACAGGGAAGTCGCGCCGCCCTGGGGCGGCAGCGAACGCTGATCGGCCGTCTCGTCGAGCATGTTGGGCGGCACTGCGAGCGACGCTTCCTTCGATTTCGAATCGCTCTTGTAGTCCACTTTCGTGGGCGACGACGTACCGCAACCGGCGACGAGCGCGCCGGTGGCGAGCACTGCAGCGAACCGCATGGTAAGACGAAGATCAGTCATGTTCGGGGAATCCTCTTCCGCTAAATCACGGCGCTTTCCGTGGATCAACCTTGCATTTTACCGGGGCCGCGCCGCGATGTGCAAAAAAGCGACGGGCAAGAAAAAACCCGCGCCAGCCTGTGCTGACGCGGGTTCTTTGTCTGGTCGGGGCGAGAGGATTTGAACCTCCGACCACCTGCACCCCATGCAGGTACGCTACCAGGCTGCGCTACGCCCCGAAAGAAGAAAAGTATAACAGACACTGTTCCGATTTAGAATCGGGTCGCATGCATTTTGTGAATGTTCTTGTGAAATTTTTTGGCCTGACGGCACGGCTGCCCGTGCCCGTGCGCATGGCGACACGCCTTGCGCACCGACCTCACGGCCCTTGCGTCGCATTCACCGCTTGCGCGCCACACAGATGACCGTCAATCCGGCGACGCGATTGAAGCGGAACATCGGCAACTCGATGCGACAGATCGTCTTGAGCAGGCCGTTGACGAGCGGATGGTGAAGGCGCAGTTGCGATGCCGGCGCGCGCGGCTGCCGACGCGCACGCTCGCCGAGCCGCAACGCGGCCGCCAGCGGAAACGTGAGACCGAAATAATAAGCGCCGTGCTCGACGTCGAGCCCCGCGCGACGCACCACCTCCTCGAGACTGCCCAACGTATAGCGGCGCTTGTGCTCGAGAAAATCATCATGGCCGCTCCAGAGAAACTGGAACGCGGGCACCGTGATCAGGAACCGGCTGCCCGAAGGCGCGCCCCTCACGTACTGCGTCAGCAGACCGACGTCGTCGTCGACATGCTCGAGCACGTCCATCAGCAACACGAGATCGGCATCGAAACGTTCGACGGATCGCCGAAAGTGAATGGGCTTGCCGGCCATCTCCTCGTCGGTATCGTCGGCATAGCTTGTATCGACGCACCACGCTTCCGATGCCTGCGTGCGCTCCAGCAGGTGCTTCGAGAAAAAGCCGGAGCCCGCTCCGACGTCGAGGATCCGGTTCGCGCCCGCCCCGCCCAGAAACCGTCGGATCGCGCTCGCCTTCGACGCGTAGTACCAGTGATCGCCTACCCCCGCACCCAAAACGTCGACTTCCTTCAGGTCCATGGCGCTTCCCCGTGATGGCTACCGTGTTGTGATCGAACCAGCCACTGATGCCGATCTTACCTCGCCGTCAACGCCAATCGTATTCGTTGATGCACGGCCCGCGTCGGCCACGTTTCTCATCAAAAAGGACGATGGCCGATTCGCCGTAAATCGCTACCGTGCGGTTAGCCGGCGCGAGATCGACGCGCCCGGCGAACCGTCCGACTGCATGCCGATCGATCCGGCCCGCCCGGCTTTGCCGCGTTGCGCGAGACAGGCGGCGGCTTCGGTCACCCCGCGGTCGCGACGTCTTGTAACCGTCTTCGACAAAGGGCATTGAATGCATCAGAAAAACGAAATCTCCCGTCGACAATTTCTCCGGCTGAGCGCCGGCACGATAGGCGTGGCGCTGGGAAGCGCGTCGCTGCTGTCGGCATGCGGCGGCGACTCGATCTCGGTCGCACCGGTCACGACACCGCGGCTGGCTTCGGTATCGAACTTTCGCGACACCGCCGGGCCGGACGGCACCGGCTATGCAACGACCGGCGGCGCAAAGATGAAGAAAGGCGTGATCTACCGCTCGTCTGCGCTCGCGCTGTCCAGCGCCGACGTCGCGACCGTCGGCACGCTCGGCATCAAGCAGATCTGCGACCTGCGCACGCCCGCCGAAATCAAGACGCAACCCGATGTGACGATCGCCGGTGCCGCCTGGCAAAACCTCAACGTGCTCGGCGCCGCCAGCATCGATCCGCTCCCGACCAGCGGCGCAACCGCGACCGCTTTCATGCTGAGCATGTACCGCGCGTTCGTGACGTCGGACACCGCGCATGCGAGCTATCACGCGCTGTTCACCGGCTTCGTCGGCACGGGTGAAAACCTGGTGTTCCATTGCACGGCCGGCAAGGATCGCACCGGCTGGGCAACCGCCATCCTGCACACGATCGTCGGCGTCCCGCAGCAAACGATCGTCGACGACTACCTGCTCACCAACACGTACAGCGCAGCCGAAATCGCCGCCTCCGTCGCCCAGGCCCAAAAAGCCGGTGGGCAGAATGCAGCGGACATGATGACCGCATTGCAAGGCGCACACGCCGACTATCTGCAAGCGGCATTCGATCAGGTCACGGCTTCGTACGGCTCGATGGGGTCGTATATCGAGAACGGCCTGCAACTCGACCAGGCCACGCAGAACGCGATCCGGCAGCGCCTGCTGGTCTGACCGGCCACCGTATCGCCCATCCGGGCAAACCCGCGCCGGCCAAGGCTCGCGACGGATTTGCCCGGTCGCCGCAAAAGGCCCCGGCCGACGCCCGGCAAAAACCAAACGACCGTTTGATCCGGTCGCCCGATCACCGCGAATCCATTGTCCCGCAGCCCGCCGGCGCCCCGCGCCCGGGCGCCCGTTGTTTGGTAACGCCGCTCTAGCACGCTATGACACACTGCACGGCATCGACGCTCGCGCCGTGCAGTGGCACGCGCCGCCGTCGATCACGACAAGACATGGAGACAGACGATGCGGAATGCGGTCCGGCGCGGCCATCGCTCGCCTTTGGCAATTTTCGACTGGATGTCCGGCCTGCGACGCACGGCCGCCCCGGCGTCGCACACCGCATCCCGCGTATTTGGCTGCGGCACACTTGCGCTCGCGCTGCTCTGCGCCGGCTGCGCTGAATCGGCCGCGCAGCGCGACGGCAGCCCTTCGGTCGCGTCGACGAAGATCGAACGCACCAAAGCCGAGCGCCTCGCGCGCGAGCAGCAGATCGCACGCACCGTACCGTCGGTGGCGTCGCTCAGCCTCACGCAACCGCGCCCGTTCACGCTGCGTGACTCGGGCCAGAACGGCGCGATGACGTTCCTGCGCGACGTCGATTTCCGCATCGTCAACAACCTCGGTTTCTTCATCCATCAGCTGTCGGCCACGCTCGTGCCGACGCAGGCCGGCGCGCCGATCGTGTTCGACGATCCGACGAGCTTCCAGATCGACGTGCACGAAGGCACGGTCACGCTCGACAACGCGAAGCTGACCGCCCTCTTCAACACCTACATCTTCGGCTACCGCAACGCGCCGCTGCGCAAGCTGGCCGTATCGGCCGGCGACGGCGTGATCCATCTTCAAGGCGAGATGCAGCGCGACGGTTGGGTCCCGTTCTCGCTGACCGGCACGCTTGCGATACGCGACGGTAGCCAGCTCGTGTTCCACCCGACCGGCGTACGCGTGTCGGGCATCAACGCGCAACCGGTGATGCGCGCGGCCAACGTGAAGATGGCCGATCTGCTGAAAGTCCAGACGCCGATCGCGCAGCTCGCCGGCGACGATCTCGTGATGGCGGTCGACAAGCTGATGCCGCCGCCGCGCCTGAAGCTCACGATCACCGCGCTGCGCGTGACGCCGGCCGGCCTCGACCTGAAGCTCGACGACGGCACGCATGCCGGCTTCGCGATGCCCGCGAGCGCACCGCAGCAGGCGATGTATATCCGCGGCGGCGACGTGAAGTTCATGCGCTCGATGCCGATGAACGCGGACATCCTGATCGGTCCTGTCGATCCGTCGAAGCGCGACCAGACGTTCGTGTTCGACCTGTATCACTATCGCGACCAGGTGTCGGCCGGCTACTTCAATTTCGACGAAAGCGGTGCAATGGCGATCCGGATGCCCTCGTACACGGGCCCGGCCAGCGGCGCGCTGCTCGGCAACGCGACCGCGCGCCTGAACGACAGCTTCCTCGCCACGCAGCAGTCCGCGCTGCGCGACGTGCGCCAGCACTGGGAAGCCTATGCGCTCGCGGCGGACACCCTGCATCCCGGCATGCAGAAGGTCGCGATGCGGCGCACGTCGACCACGCCGTTCAACGAACGGCACGTGTCGAACCGCAACCCGACGATCCATCTGCGCAACGTCGACTTCAACCTGTCCGGCGATATCGGCTTCCATGTCGAGGATCTCGACGTCGAGCTCGTGTCGAAGCGGCCCGGTGAGCCCGTCGATCTCGACGATCCGAACCAGTACGACATCCGCATTCTCGGCGGCACGGTCGTCGAGTCGTGGAAGGCAATGTCCGCGCTGTTCAACAACTACCTGCTCGACTACTCGCCGCGTTCGCTGAACGACCTGCAACTGAGCGCGGACGGCCAGAACCTGCGCGTCCAGGGCGGCATCAAGCTGTGGAATCACGTGCCGGGCGTCTGGCTGCCGACCGACATGAAGGGCTCGCTGACGGTACTCGACGACCGGCACCTCGCGTTCAAGCCCGCACAGGTGTCGGTGCTCGGCATTCCACAGGCGCAGCTCCTGCGCTCGCTCGGCATCGAGCTCGCGTCGCTGACGCCGCTGCAGCGGCGAGGCGCGGAGCTGCGCGGCGACACGCTCGTGCTCGACCAGTACACCGTGTTCCCGCCGCCGATGCTGAACGGCAAGCTCGGGCAGGCCACGGTCGAGCGCGACGGACTGCGCCTCACGTTCCGGCGCGCGGCCGGCGCACCCGCGCCGAAGCGGCCGCAGATCGACGCGCCGAGCTACATGTGGATGGAAGGCGGCGACATGAAGATGTTCAACGTGCTCGAGCTGAACGTGCGCGCGCTGATCCGCAATTCGGCCCAGGCCGGCCCGATGCGTTTCGACCTGTACGGCTACCGCAGCCAGGTCGCGCAGGGCTCGGTGCGGATGCTGCCGGATGGTACGCTGGTCGTCGACATGGGCCAGAAGAATCCGCTCGCGTCGCGCTGATGCGTACGTGCGGTGCCCATGAAAAAAGCCCGGTGGCGCATCGCCAACCGGGCTTTCCCCTTGATCTCGTTCGCGCTGCGCGCTCAGTCGTGCTTCAGTCCGTCGATCACGTCGAGCAGCGCCTGCCGCAATGCGATGACGTCGACGGTTCCACCCGGCTTGCCCGATACACGCACGTCGGCGGCCTGCAACTCGGGTTCGACCGGTTCCGCCGCGCCCCGCTCGCTACCCGGCGAATCGAGCCGGTTGCGTGCACCGTTGATCGTGAATCCCTGCTCGTAGAGCAACTCGCGAATCCGCCGGATCAGCAGCACTTCGTGATGCTGGTAATACCGACGATTGCCGCGCCGCTTCACCGGCCGCAGCTGAGTGAATTCCTGTTCCCAATAACGCAGCACATGCGGCTTGACCCCGCACAGTTCGCTGACTTCACCGATCGTGAAGTAGCGCTTCGCGGGAATCGGAGGCAAGACGACTTTCTCAACCGTAGTGGTCATCGTCGGTTAACCGTCGGTAAAGGGTGCGCGGCGGCCGCGCGGAGACTGCTGCGTGCGGCGCTTATTCCGCGCCGTTTTCGACCAGCGCCTTCAGCTTCTGGCTCGCGTGGAAGGTTACCACCCGGCGCGCCGCGATCGGAATCGCCTCGCCCGTCTTCGGATTGCGGCCCGGACGCTGCGGCTTATCGCGCAGCTGGAAATTGCCGAATCCCGACAGCTTGACGCTCTCGCCGTTTTCGAGCGCGTCGCGGATCACCTCGAAAAACGCCTCGACCATGTCCTTCGCTTCACGCTTGTTCAGCCCGACGCTGTCGAACAGCAGCTCCGCCAGCTCCGCCTTCGTCAGCGTGGGCGTCTCGGGGGACGCCGGCGCCGAAGCGTCGCGGTTCATGGCGCTGCGTTGCGCCGTCAGGAGGGCTTCGAATTCACTCGAGGTCATGTCATTCATATCTGCCATACAGCGCGTTAAATCAAAACTTACGATGGGAAAAAGCCGCCCGCGAACGGGCGGGCCCTCTCCTTAGCCGCGCAGGCGGGCACCCGTACGAGCCATCCGCTCGACCAGCGTCTGGATCGCCTGATCGACGACCTCGTCCTGCAGCGTGCCAGCCGCGTCCTGCAGCGTCACGCGGAAGGCAAGGCTCTTCTCGTGCGCGGCAAGGCCACCGGAAGTATTTGATTTTGCACGAAATTCGTCGAAGAGTACAACCTTCTGAACGAATCGGCAGGCCTCTTCGGCAAGCGCCTTCTTCATTTCGTCGAAAAGTGCCTGAACCTCGACCGCCTGATCGACGACAACGGCGATATCGCGACGGACCGGCGGGAATTTCGACACATCGGTCGGTGCCGGCAGCGCACGTGCAATCAGCGCGTCCGCATCGATCTCGAACATCACCGGCGCGTGCGGCAGCTCGTACTTCTGCATCAGGCGCGGGTGCAACTCGCCGATCCAGCCGACCGCACGGCCATCGACCTCGATGCGTGCGCTGCGGCCCGGATGGAGGGCCGGATGCTCTGCCTTCACGAAGCGTGCGGCCGCCGGCGCCAGCAGCGCCTCGAGGTCGCCCTTCACGTCGAAGAAATCGACCGCGCGGGTAGCGACGCCCCACTGCTCGTCGACTGCCGGACCGTACGCCAGCGCGCCGACACGCTTCGGCTGCGCATGACCTTCGACCGCCAGCTCGCCGGCCTTCACCGACGAATCGGTGAGGAACACGCGGCCCGACTCGAACACGCGCACGCGATCGGCACGGCGGTTCAGGTTGTGGCGCAGCACGGCGATCAGGCTGCCGAACAGCGTCGTGCGCATCACCGAAAGCTGGCTCGCGATCGGGTTCAGCAACCGGATCGGGTTGTCGTTGCCGGCGAAATCGTGCTCCCACTCCGCATCGACGAAGCTGAAGTTGACGGTTTCCGCGTAGTCGCGCGCGGCGAGCGCGTGACGGATGTCGTGGATCGAGCGCCGCGTCTCGTTGGTCGCGCGCATTTCGCTCGTCGCGACCGGCGGACGCACCGGAATCTTTTCGAAACCGTAGATGCGCGCCACTTCCTCGATCAGGTCTTCCTCGATCTCGATGTCGAAGCGGTGCGACGGCGGCGTAACGAGGAATGCGTCGTCTTCACGCTCGAACGGCAACGCGAGGCGCGTGAAGATGCTGGCGATCTCGTCGGCGCTGATCTTCACGCCGATGATGCGGTTCGCGCGCGAAACGCGCATCTTCACCGGCGCGCGCTGCGGCAGGTTCACCGACTGATCGTCGACCGGGCCGGCCTTGCCGCCGCAGATCTCGAGAATCAGTTGCGTGATGCGCTCGACGTGCTCGACGGTCGTCGCGTAGTCGACACCGCGCTCGAAGCGATGCGCCGCATCGGTCGAGAAGTTGTACTTGCGCGCGCGGCCGCGGATGCTGTCCGGCCACCAGAACGCGGCTTCGAGATAGATGTTGGTCGTATCGAGCGTGACGGCCGTGCTGTCGCCGCCCATGATGCCGGCCAGGCTCTCGACTTGGGCGGCATCCGAAATCACGCCGACCGTTTCGTCGAGTTCGACGGTGTTGCCATTGAGCAGCTTCAGCGATTCGCCGCGCTTGCCCCAGCGCACCTCGATACCGCCATGGATCTTGTCGAGATCGAACACGTGCGACGGGCGGCCGAGCTCGAACATCACGTAGTTCGAGATGTCGACCAGCGCGGACACGCTGCGCTGGCCCGAACGCTCGAGGCGCTCGACCATCCACTGCGGCGTCTTCGCGTGCGCGTTCACGCCACGGATCACGCGACCCGAGAAACGGCCGCACAGATCGGGCGCGGCGATACGCACCGGCAGCGTTTCGTCGAGCTCGACGCGCACCGGGCGGATGTCGACCGGCGTCAGCGGCGCGCCGGTGATCGCGGCCGTCTCGCGCGCGATACCGAACACGGACAGGCAGTCTGCCTTGTTCGGCGTCAGCTTGATTTCGAAGATCGTGTCGTCGAGATTGAGCGTCTCGCGGATGTCCTGGCCAACCGGTGTGTCTTCCGGCAGGATCAGCAGGCCGCTGTGGTCCTCGGACAGCTTGAGTTCGCGTGCCGAGCACAGCATCCCCTGGCTCTCCACGCCGCGCAGCTTCGACAGCTTGATCGCGAACGGCTTGCCGCCCTCTTCCGACGGCGGCAGTTCCGCGCCGACCAATGCAACCGGCACCTTGATGCCGGGCGCGACGTTCGGCGCGCCGCAGACGATGTTCAGCGTCGCGCCGGTGCCGGCGTCGACCTGGCAGACATTGAGCTTGTCCGCATCCGGATGCTTGACGACTTCGAGCACGCGGCCGACGACGATCTTCGACGTCGGCGGCGCAGCCTTGCTCAGCGATTCGACTTCGAGCCCCGCCATCGTCAGCGCGTGCGACAGTTCGTCGGTCGTCAGCTGCGGGTCGACAAAGGTTCTCAACCAGGATTCAGGGAATTGCATGGATGTCTACGTTCGAAACAGGTTAGATCGACGCCCGGGCCCCATCGGATCGTCCTTCGGGGCATGCGCGGGCACAGGTCGGCGCGGCGAGCGGCGTTATGCGAACTGGCGCAGGAAACGCAGGTCGTTCTCGAAGAACAGCCGGAGATCCTGGACGCCGTAGCGCAGCATCGTCAGGCGCTCGAGGCCGCTGCCGAACGCGAAGCCGATGTAGCGCTCGGGATCGAGGCCCATGTTGCGAATCACGGTCGGATGCACCTGCCCCGAGCCGGAAATCTCGAGCCACTTGCCGGCATTCTTGCCTTGCTCGAACATCATGTCGATCTCGGCCGACGGTTCCGTGAACGGGAAATACGACGGACGGAAGCGCACGAGGATGTCGTCGCGCTCGAAGAATTTTTTCAGGAAGTCGGTGTAGACGCCCTTGAGGTCGGCGAAGCTGATGTTCTCGTCGATCCACAGTCCCTCGACCTGATTGAACATCGGCGAGTGGGTCGCATCGCTGTCGACGCGATAGGTGCGGCCCGGCGCGATCACCTTGATCGGCGGACGGTTCATGCGCGCATAACGCACCTGCATCGGGCTCGTGTGCGTACGCAGCAGCAGCTGGCGGCCGTCGGCATCCTTGCCTTCGACGTAGAAGGTGTCCTGCATCGAACGCGCCGGATGGTTTTCCGGGCTGTTCAGCGACGTGAAGTTGTACCAGTCGGTCTCGATTTCGGGGCCGTCGGCCACATCGAAACCGATCGAGCCGAAAATCTGTTCGACCCGCTCCCACGTGCGCATCACGGGGTGCAGGCTGCCTGCGCCGGCGCCACGGCCCGGCAGCGTCACGTCGATCGCTTCGGCGGTGAGGCGCTGATTCAGCAGCGCGTCGGCCAGTGCCTGGCGACGGGCGGTCAGCGCGGCTTCAACCTGCTGCTTCACGACGTTGATGCGCGCGCCTTCGGTCTTGCGTGTTTCGGGATCGAGCTTGCCGAGGCCCTTGAGCAACTCGGTCAGCGCACCCGACTTGCCGAGAAATCGTGCTTTCTCGTTTTCGAGCGTGGTGATGTCGGCAGCCTGTTCGAAGGACTGCTGCGCGTCGGCGACAATCTGGTCCAGATCCATAGATCCCATCATTTCCAACGTCATTCGGTCTTGGCGAGCGAAACTGCTCCACCAAACAAAAAAGGGGCTCGGAAGAGCCCCGTTTTCGCTGCAGCGGCCGAAACTACCGGAACATCGCTGCAACTAACCACGCAGTGCTAATTTTTCAATTAGGCTGCAACGGCGGCTTTCACCTGCTTGACGATCGCAGCAAAAGCAGCCTTGTCGAACACCGCCATGTCGGCCAGGACCTTACGGTCGAGTTCGATCGACGCCTTCTTCAGGCCGTTGATGAACACGCTGTAGGTCATGTCGTGCTGGCGAACTGCCGCGTTGATACGCGTGATCCACAGTGCGCGGAACACACGCTTCTTGTTGCGGCGGTCGCGGTACGCGTACTGACCAGCGCGCATCACCGCCTGCTTGGCGATGCGGTAGACGTTATTGCGGCGGCCGCGATAACCCTTGGCCAGGTTGATGATCTTCTTGTGGCGGGCCCGTGCGGTTACCCCACGTTTGACTCGAGGCATGTTTCTCTCCTTGGAGTATCGGTTGAGGGGTTACGCGAACGGCAGCATTGCGCGGACGGAGTTCAGATCGGAATCATGAACTGCCGTTGCGCCGCGCAGGTGACGCTTGTTCTTCGTGGTTTTCTTGGTCAGGATGTGACGCTTGAAGGCTTGACCGCGCTTGACGGTACCGCCCGGACGCACCACGAAGCGCTTTGCAGCGCTCTTCTTGGTCTTCATCTTAGGCATGACGAACAACTCCAGTTTATTAGATGGCGATGGGTGTGCGGTTGGCTTGCGCCCTTGACCCGCCCTTCGAAACCCAGTCCACTTGTATACGGCATACCGCTTGCGCGGCCGCCGTCATTGTTGGCACGCCGCCCTGACCGGGCAACGCGCCGAACCACTGTCGAACCAGCGCGCGAAGCGCGCGGGCCCGTTACTTCTTTTTCTTCGGCGAGAGCACCATGATCATCTGGCGCCCTTCCATCTTCGGCATCTGCTCGACCTGGCCGACTTCCTCGAGATCCGTGCGCAGACGCTCAAGCATCCGCATACCGATTTCCTGGTGAGCCATTTCACGGCCGCGGAAACGCAACGTGATCTTCGTCTTGTCGCCCTCTTCGAGGAAGCGCACGAGATTGCGGAGCTTGACGTTGTAGTCACCGTCATCGGTACCCGGGCGGAACTTGACTTCCTTGACCTGGATGACCTTCTGCTTCAGCTTCGCTTCGTGCTGCTTCTTCGATTCCTGGTACTTGAACTTGCCGTAATCCATCAGACGGCAAACCGGGGGAACCGCTTGCGGCGCGATTTCCACCAGGTCAACATCCAGTTCTTCCGATTTACGGAAAGCATCAGCGAGTTTTACGATACCGAGCGGTTCGTTCTCGATCCCGACCAGACGCACTTCCGGCGCAGTGATTTCACCGTTGATGCGGTGCGACGACTTATCAGTAGCGATGTTACGTTTCCTCTAAAAATTAAAAAAACGAGCCGCGCTGCCAGGGCGGTTACTTGAACGAGCGCAGGTCTTCCTGCAGACGCTCAACGAAGGCTTCGATCGGCATTACGCCAAGATCGACGCCGCCACGGGCACGCACGGCTACCGTTTGCGCATCACGCTCCTTATCGCCCACGACGAGGAGATAAGGCACCTTTTCCAGCGTGTGCTCGCGTATTTTATAGCTAATCTTCTCGTTGCGCAAATCGGCCGCCACTCTAACCCCTTGTTTTTGCAACGTTTGGGTCAGAGACTGCGCATATTCGGCCTGACTTTCGGCGATATTGAGCACAATTGCCTGGAACGGCGCGAGCCAGACAGGCATTGCACCGGCATGGTGCTCGATCAAAATGCCGAGGAAACGCTCCATCGAACCGACGATCGCGCGGTGCAGCATCACCGGCCGGCGGCGGCTGTTGTCTTCCGCCACGTACTCGGCGCCGAGGCGCTCCGGCAGCACCATGTCGAGCTGCAGCGTGCCGCACTGCCACGAACGGCCGAGCGCATCCTTGATGTGGTACTCGATCTTCGGGCCGTAGAACGCGCCTTCACCCGGCAACTCTTCCCACGTGAGGCCGCAGGCCGTCAGCGCATCGCGCAGGCCCTGCTCGGCGCGATCCCAGGTCTCGTCCGTGCCCGCGCGCTGCTCGGGGCGCAGCGACAGCTTGATGTCGATGTGATCGAAACCGAAGTCCTTGTACACGCTCATGGCCAGCGTGTTGAACGCGATCGATTCTGAAATGAACTGGTCTTCCGTACAGAAGATGTGCGCATCGTCCTGCACGAAGCCGCGCACGCGCATCAGGCCGTGCAGCGCGCCCGACGCCTCGTTGCGGTGGCACGAACCGAATTCCGCGTAACGCAACGGCAGATCGCGGTACGAGCGCAGGCCGTGCTTGAACACCTGGACGTGGCCCGGGCAGTTCATCGGCTTGATCGCGTAGTCGCGCTTCTCCGACTCCGTCGTGAACATGTTCTCGCGGTAGTTCTGCCAGTGACCCGACGCTTCCCACAGCGAGCGGTCCATGATCATCGGCGTCTTGATCTCGAGGTACCCGGCGTCGTTCACGCGGCGGCGCATGTACTGCTCGACCTGCTGCCACAGCGCCCAGCCCTTCGGATGCCAGAACACCATGCCCGGCGACTCTTCCTGCATGTGGAACAGGTCGAGCTGCTTGCCGAGCTTGCGGTGGTCGCGCTTTTCCGCTTCCTCGAGCATGTGCAGGTACTGGTCCTGGTCTTCCTTTTTGGTCCAGGCCGTACCGTAGATGCGCTGCAGCTGCTCGTTCTTCGAATCGCCGCGCCAGTATGCGCCCGCGACCTTCATCAGCTTGAAGACCTTCATCTTGCCGGTGGACGGCACGTGCGGGCCGCGGCACAGATCGGTGAAGCCGCCGTGCGAGTACAGCTTGATTTCGTCGCTTTGCGGGATCGATTCGATGATCTCGGCCTTGTACTTCTCGCCGATGCTGCGGAAGTAACCGGCCGCCTCGTCACGCGACACGACGCGGCGCGTCACGGGCTCGTCCTTCTTCGCGAGTTCCTGCATGCGCTTTTCGATCTTTTCCAGATCTTCCGGCGTAAACGGACGGTTGTACGAGAAGTCGTAATAGAAGCCGTTGTCGATCACCGGGCCGATCGTCACCTGCGCATCTGGATACAGATCCTTCACCGCATACGCGAGCAAGTGCGCGGTCGAGTGACGAATGATGTCGAGACCGTCGGCATCCTTGTCCGTGACGATCGCGAGCGAAGCGTCGCGGTCGATCACCGTGGACGTATCAACGAGCTCGCCATCGAGCTTGCCACCAAGCGCAGCCTTCGCAAGGCCGGGACCGATCGAGGCTGCAACCTCGGCAACTGTCACCGGATGCTCGTATTGTCGAACTGAGCCGTCAGGCAAGCGTATCGAAACCATAGCAATCTCCGTGATGCCGACAGTGGGCGGCAGACCAGGTACGCGCGATTAAAAATCACGCACGAAATTTTCGCGACAAAAAAAATGCGGCCCCGCTTTCGAGGGGCCGCATTCGATACTTCACTCAAACTGAAAGGGCGAAAACGTTCCTCGACTAGCGTCGCTCCGAAGTAGTTTCGGTCAACGTTCGCGGTGTCATAACCGTATTCGCCTTGTTCGCGTTGAGTTCTTTACTGCATCGAACACCCGGAGGCCGGGCATTCTCAATTCGTTGGTAGGCTCGATTGGACTCGAACCAACGACCCCCACCATGTCAAGGTGGTGCTCTAACCAGCTGAGCTACGAGCCTAGTGAAGCTAAGATTATATGGAGCCGTTACCCGCTTGGCAAGTATTTTTATGCGGTCGCAGCAAAATAACAGTGTTCCAACCCCATATCACACCTTCCGCCCTGCCCGCACGACGCCTTGCACCTCGCCGAGCAGCGTACATGCGCGCTGCACCTGCGCCGAATTCGACACCTCGACCGTGAACTGCATGAATGCCGCATTGCGGCGACTCTGCGTCTTCACGCCCACCACATTGATCTTCTCGCGCGCGAACACTTCGGAGATGTCACGCAGCAGCCCTTGCCGGTCGCTCGCCTCGATCATCAGGTCGACCGGATAGACGGACGCGCCGCGACCGCCCAGCACGTCGGCCGACCAGGTCGTCTGCAGCACGCGCTCCGGCGCGCGCTCGACCATCCGGCGGAACGTCGGGCAGTCGGTACGGTGGATCGACATGCCCTTGCCGCGCGTGACGAACCCGCTGATCGGATCGGGCGGCGCCGGACGGCAGCAGCGCGCCAGCTGGGTCAGCAACGCATCGACGCCCACTACCAGCACGCCGGTCGACGCACCGTGCGCGACGCTCGCGCCGCTGCTGCGCTTCTCGAAATCGGCCGGCGCCTCGGGTGCCGGTTCCGGCGGCGGCGCATCGGACAGCGCGTGCTCGACATTGCGCAGGCTGAACTCTTCCTTGCCGACGACCGAGAACAGTTCTTCGGGCGACTTGAAGCCGAGCTTCGCGGCAAGGTTGTCCAGGTTGACCGACGTCTTGCCTTCGCGCTGCAGCGTCTTTTCGACGAGCGCACGGCCATGCGCGACGTTTTCTTCCTGCTCGATCGAGTTGAACCACGCACGCACCTTCTGGCGCGCACGCGGGCTCTTCAGGTAGCCGAGCTGCAGGTTCAGCCAGTCGCGCGACGGCCCGCCCTCCTTCACCGCGACGATCTCGACCGTCTGGCCGTTCGCGAGCGACGTGTTCAGCGGCACCATCACGCCGTCGACGCGCGCGCCGCGGCAGCGATGGCCGAGCTCGCTGTGCAGGTGGTATGCGAAATCGACCGGCGTCGCGCCCTGCGGCAACGCGATGACGCGCGCCTGCGGCGTCAGCACGTAGATGTGGTCGTCATCGAGCGACGTCTCGCGCAATTGCGCCCACGCCTGATCGCCCGACACCTCGGTGCCGTCCTCGACGTCGTCCTTCCACGCCAGCAACTGGCGCAGCCACGCGATCTTCTCGTCGTACTTGTCGCTCGCCGAGAACTGGCCGCCATAACCGCGCGTGCCGGCCTCCTTGTAGCGCCAGTGCGCGGCCACGCCGTACTCGGCGAAACGGTGCATCTCCTGCGTGCGGATCTGCACCTCGAACGCGCGGCCGTCGTCGCCGATCACGACCGTATGCAGCGACTTGTAGCCGTTCGGCTTCGGCCGCGAGATGTAGTCGTCGAATTCCTTCGGCACCGGCTGCCACAGGTGGTGCACGATGCCGAGCACCGCGTAGCAATCCTTGATGTCCGGCACGATCACGCGAAACGCGCGCACGTCGTACAGCTCGGAGAAATCGAGCTCCTTGCCGCGCATCTTGCGCCAGATGCTGTAGATATGTTTCGGCCGGCCGCTCACGTCGGCCTGGATACCCGCTTCGGCGAGCTCGTGCTGCAGCCGCTCGATCGCCTGCGTGACGTACGCCTCACGCTCGATGCGCTTCTCGTCGAGCAGCTTGGCGATCCGCTTGTAGGTGACGGGATCCTCGAAGCGGAACGCGAGATCCTCGAGCTCCCACTTCAGTTGCCAGATACCGAGACGGTTCGCGAGCGGCGCATAGATCTCGAGCGTCTCGCGCGCGACGTCGGGCGGCGGCTCGATCTTCGCGGCCGCGTAATAGCGCAGCGACTGCAACCGCGACGCGAGCCGGATCAGCACGACGCGAATATCCTGCGCGAACGCGAGCAGCATCTTGCGCAGCGCCTCGATCTGCGTGCGCCGCTCCTCCGCCGCGTCGCGCCCCGTGTCGGGCATCGCGTTCTGCGCGGCGCGCAGGCTGACGGTGCCGAGCCGCAACAGCTTGCGCACGTCGGACACGAGCCGCGCCACCTCTTCGCCGAAGCGCTCGGTGAGCTCGCGTTCGGGGTCGCTCAGATGCGGCGTCAGCACGAACAACGCAGCGGCCTGCATCGCGGACGGGTCGACGTTCAGCGTGCGCATGATCGCCGCCGTGCCGGCCGAGTGATCGGCAAGCAGTTCGCCCGAAGACAGGCGTGCGCCGCCTGCCCGTTCGCGCACGAACGCCAGCACGTCGTCGAACGACGGTGCCGCGACGGGAGAAGCGGGAACGGACTGGGTCATTGCACGGCCTGGCGGAATGCGGTCATCGTCGGATAACGCTCAGCTCCGCTGCGCGGCGACGACCACGATCTCGACGAGCAGCGCGGGATCCGCGAGCTTCGCCTCGACGGTGGCGCGCGGCGGCGTGTTGCCCTGCGCGACCCATGCATCCCACTCGGCATTCATGCCGTCGAAGTTCGCCAGATCCGAGATGTAGATCTGCACCGACAGCAGATGCGCCTTGTCGCTGTTCGCTTCGGCGAGCAGGCGGTCGATGTGGCCGAGCACTTCGCGCGTCTGGCCCTTGATGTCCTGCGTGGTGTCTTCGGCGATCTGGCCGGCCAGATACACGGTACCGTTGTGGATCGCGGTTTCGGAGAGACGGGCCCCGACGTGGTGACGAATGACTGCCATGGAATGTTCCGGTCGTGAGTGGGTAGAGAATCGGGCGGCGACACGGCCCGCGTGCCGCCGAACCGCATATTATGACGCGTTTATGCGTCGCCTTCGACGAAAAACCGCCGCGCGAGCGCAATCTGGTCGGCGCTGATGAACGCCGGCGCGTGGCCCGCACCCGGAATCTCGGCGTGTGTCACATGCCGGCCGCGACGCACCATGTCGGCCACCGTCTCGCGCGACAGCAGGTCGGACGTCTCGCCACGCACGACGAGCAACGCCGCATCCGTCGTCTCGATCGCGCGCCACAGCGCAGCTTCGCCGAGCGCGGCCAGTTCGGGCGTCGTGGCCTTGAACGGCTCGGCGATACGCGGATCGTAGCGCATCGTCCAGCCGCCCTCGGGCAGCTCGTGCAGCAGCGGCCCATTGATCTCGCGCCATTCGTCGGCAGTCAGCGCGCCGAACGGCAGCGACAGCGACGTCAGATAGTCGATGGCCTCCTGCTCGGTGTCGAAGCGCGGCTGCACGCCGAGGTATTCGCCGATGCGTGTCAGCGAATCGGGCTCGATGCGCGGACCGACGTCGTTGACGATCATCCGGCGCAGCGGCGAACCGGGCAGCCCCGCGAGCGCCATGCCGATCAGGCCGCCCATCGACGTACCGAACCAGTCGACCGATTCGACGTCGAGCCGCGCGATCAACGTCACCATGTCGGCCACGTACTGCGGAATCGCATAGAGCCGCGGGTCGGCCAGCCGGTCCGACTGGCCGCGCCCGACGATGTCGGGGCAGACGACGCGATACGTATCGGACAGCGCGGCGGCGAGCCGGTCGAAATCGCGCCCGGAACGCGTCAGGCCGTGCACGCAGACGAGCACGCGCGGGTTGGCGGGATCGCCCCACTCGGTATAGGCGATGTGATGCAGGCCTGCAGCGCTCACACACTGCACGCGCCGCTGGCGAGGAACCTGGGGATTCGCTGGGGTCGTTGGCATCGTTGGCATCCTGTCGAACGGGGGCGACGCGCGGGGCAACGCTTGCGGCGCCCGATGCAAACGATTGTAAACCGCTTCCGGCGCGCGGGTCGGCTCATCGGGCACCGAATAGGCGGCCCGCCAATGCGCCATGACAAACGCCCCGCATGCCGTCGTCCGGCATGCGGGGCGTCGAGACCGCGCGGGCGCGCGGCGGACTTACGCGACGGCGCTGACGTCGAGCGGCGCGCCCGTCTTCGCCTGGATCTCGTCGGCGCTCACGCCGTCGGCGAGCTCGAGGACCTTCAGGCCAGCCGGCGTCACTTCGATCACGCCGAGATCGGTGATGATCAGGTCGACCACGCCGACACCCGTCAGCGGCAGGTTGCACGCGTCGAGGATCTTGTGCTGGTCGCCCTTCGCGACATGCTCCATCAGCACGACGACACGCCCCACACCCGCGACGAGGTCCATCGCGCCGCCCATCCCCTTGATCATCTTGCCGGGGATCATCCAGTTCGCGAGGTCGCCCTGCTTGCTGACCTGCATCGCGCCGAGGATCGCGAGGTTGATGTGGCCGCCACGAATCATCGCGAACGAGTCGGCCGACGAGAAGATCGACGAGCCCGGCAGCGTCGTGACGGTCTGCTTGCCGGCGTTGATGAGATCGGCGTCGACTTCGTCTTCGGTCGGCGACGGGCCGATACCGAGCAGGCCGTTTTCCGACTGCAGCCACACCTCGACGCCTTCCGGCACGTGGTTGGCAACGAGCGTCGGCAGGCCGATACCGAGGTTCACGTAGAAGCCGTCCTGCAATTCCTTCGCCGCGCGCGCGGCCATCTGGTCACGATTCCAGGCCATGTCAGTCTCCTTTCGCGCGTACGACGCGTTGTTCGATGCGTTTTTCAGGCGTCGCGTTCAGCACGATGCGCTGCACGAAAATCCCCGGCGTGTGGACCTGGTCCGGATCGAGCGTGCCGTTCTCGACGATCTCCTCGACCTCCACCACGGTGATCTTGCCGGCCATCGCACACATCGGGTTGAAGTTGCGCGCCGTGCGGCGATAGATCAGGTTGCCGGACTTGTCGGCCTTCCACGCCTTCACGAGCGCGACGTCGGCCGTCAGCGACGGCTCGAGCACGTAGTGGCGGTCGCCGAATTGACGCGTTTCCTTGCCTTCCGCGATGACGGTGCCGTAGCCGGTATTCGTGAAGAAGGCGGGGATGCCTGCGCCGCCCGCGCGCAGCTTCTCGGCGAGCGTGCCTTGCGGCGTGAATTCGAGCTCGAGTTCGCCGGCCAGGTACTGGCGCTCGAACTCCTTGTTCTCGCCGACGTACGACGAGATCATCTTCTTGATCTGGCGCGTTTCCAGCAGCAGGCCGAGGCCGAAGCCGTCGACGCCCGCGTTGTTGCTGATGCAGGTGATGCCCTTGACGGCCGAGTCGCGCAACGCCGCGATCAGCGCCTCCGGAATCCCGCACAGGCCGAAGCCGCCCACCGCGAAGGTCTGTCCGTCGCGGACGATCCCTTCCAGCGCGGCAGCCGCGCTTGGATAGACTTTGTTCATCAGTTGTCCCTTCCTCTATGGAAACCAGCAAAACCGGTTCACGCGCCCAGCTGGGCCGCAAGCCCGCCGCATCATTCTATGCATGCGCGGCGATGCCTGCGTCGAAGCGCGCTGTTTTTATGTCGCGGCAAACCGCCGCGAGATGCCTGAAAGGGTACGATGCGGCGCGGATGCGGCACAATACGCAAAAATACATAAGCGTTTGCCTCCGCTTGCCTGCGCCATGCCTGCTCTCGATTACCAGACTGCCTTCCACCTCGCGCCGCTCGGCCTCGTGCTGTCTCGCGACCGCGTGATCGAGGATTGCAACGACGCGCTCGCGTCGATCTTCCGCTGCGCGCGGGCCGACCTGATCGGAAAGTCTTACGAGGTACTCTACCCGTCGACGGACGAATTCCAGCGCATCGGCGAGCGTATCGCGCGCATGATGGCCGCGAACGGCATCTACTCGGATGACAGAATCATGAAGCGCGCGGATGGCGAGTTGTTCTGGTGCCACGTGACGGGCCGCGCGCTCGACCGCACCGCGCCGCTCGCGGCCGGCGTGTGGACCTTCGAGGATCTGAGTGCGACACGCCGGGTCGCCGTCGAGCTGACCCCGCGCGAGCGCGAGATCGCCGCGCAGCTCGCGACCGGCAAGACCAGCAAGCAGATCGGACGCGTGCTCGACATCAGTTCGCGCACGGTCGACATCTACCGCGCACGGCTGATGCGCAAATACGGCACGAGCAACACGCCGGAGCTGCTGCAACGTCTGCTCGGACAGTGAACGCCGGTCGCGTGGCGGCGCCCGAATGACGATCGGCCGCGCAGGGCGGCCGATTCGGGTAACGACAGGCACGGCAAATCACCGGCGCGCCGGCGCCGGCCTCGCCGCCCCGGCGCTCAGTCGATTTTCGTCGCGAGTGCGCGCTCGATCGTGTCGCGCAGCAGTTGCGGCAGCTCCACCGACTTGCCCAGCGCGTAGTCGACCCACACGCAGCGCGCCTTGCCGCGCGCATAGACGTGCTGCGGATCGTCCGCGCGCGTGAGCTCGAAACCGGTGTCGAAGCTGCTCCGGCCAGGTTTCGCGGCCGACATCTTCGCGATCACGTCGCCCGGATAATGCAGCTGCTTGAGGAATTCCATCGACGCCGTGACGATAACGGGCCCCTGCCCTTCGCCATTGCCGCCGGCAATGCCGAGTTCCTCGAACCACGAGATCCGCGCCTGCTCCATGTAGCGGAAATAGACCGTGTTGTTCACATGGCCGAATGCGTCCATGTCGCCCCAGCGGATCGGCATCGACATCTCAAATACGGGGGAGTAATCGCTTGTTGCGCTCATTGCAGTCTTCTTTGTTGCTGAGTGTCGTCCGCTCAGGCGAGGCCGAAGCCATCGTCGGCGGAGATAATCGAGCCATTGATGAACTGCGACTCGTCGGCCGCGAGCAGCAACAACAGCCCGTCGAGATCCTGCGGCTTGCCAACGCGCCGGCGCGGAAGCATCGACTGCAGCTTCTGGCCCTGCTCGGTTTCCCACAGGTAATGATTGATTTCGGTATCGATATAGCCCGGACAGATCGCGTTGACGTTGATCCCGTGGCGCCCCCACTCGAGCGCCATCGCGCGCGTCATCTGCACGACCGCGGCCTTGCTCATCGCGTACAGCCCGATCTGCGGGAACACGCGCAGCCCGGCCACCGACGCGATGTTGATGATCCGGCACGGCGGCTTGCCGTTACCGCTGCCGTTCGCGCGCATGATCATCCGCTTCGCGACTTCCTGCGCGACGAAAAATGCACCGCGCGTGTTGGTGTCGAACACGAACTCGAAATCGGCCGGCGTGACGTCGACGAGCTTCTGCATTGTCGAGACACCCGAATTGTTCACAAGGATGTCGATCGTGCCGGCTTCCGTTTCCGCATGCGCGACCGCCGCCTTGATGCTCTGGACGTCGGTGACGTCGAGCGACACGACGTGCGCGGCGCCGCCCGCCGCCTCGATCTCCGCGCGCAGCTCCTTCAGGCGCTCGACACGGCGGCTCGCAAGCACGACTTTCGCGCCGGCCTGCGACAGCACCTGCGCAAAGCGCTGCCCGAGGCCGCTCGACGCGCCCGTGACCAGCGCAACCTTGCCTTCCAGATTGATCGATCGACCCATTTGCACATCCCCTTTCGATGTCGTTTCGCCAGCCCGGGCGGCACAGCCCGGGCAGCATTACCCTAGCACAAAAATAGAACGATCGTGCTAATCTAGCCGCATGTTGTTGCGGCAAGCGTTTCGTTTCGCAGACAATACGCTCCCGAATAAAAGCATTCTAACGGTTAGAGGAACGCCAATGACCCCCGCAAGCCTCATCGAGCAATACGGCCCGCGCGAATCGATGGAATACGACGTCGTGATCGTCGGCGGCGGCCCCGCCGGGCTGTCGGCGGCGATCCGGCTCAAGCAGC